>CAZVUF010000334.1:0-2456 GCA_964629355.1 uncultured Pirellulales bacterium
CGAATCCCTCCTGCTCCGGTGTGTTTGTTGTGCGTATTGCGTTGGGTAGCAGCCATAATCCGGCTAAAGTCGGTAGACCCGGCTTTATACGGGACGGATTGGGGATGGTCATGTCTCAAATTTCCACTTGAATATTCGGCTTATTAGTATATCTTTCTTGTAGCGGATGTTCCCTGGTTTTTCGGGACAGAGAGTAAGCTGATAAAATCTTTCAAGGAGATAAACACATGTTATTAAAACACAACTACAATCGACCTGTTATCCACGTCATTACCACATTTTTTTATCTTTTAATTATCGTTTTTTCCTTACCCGCTTTGGCTTTGGCAAAGACAGATGCAAACTCTACGCCTACGGATAAAGCTGCTGCTTTCGGAATCTCGAATCCCCTAATCGAACAACGTGCTGACCCCTGGTGTATGCGTCACACGGACGGCTATTACTATTTCACCGCTACGGTCCCTGCATACGACCGTATTGAATTGCGTCGCGCCTCCACCATAGCCGGCCTTGCTACAGCCGAGGCCAAGGTCATCTGGCGCAAGCACGAAAAAGGCCCGATGAGCTACCATATCTGGGCACCGGAGATTCATCACATCAATGGCAAGTGGTATATCTACTTTGCCGCCGGCAAGGCCGATGATATTTGGGCAATACGCATTTATGTCCTCGAATGCACTGCTGCTAATCCTCTTGAAGGCGAATGGGTCGAAAAAGGCCAACTCAAAACCAACTGGGAATCTTTCTCTCTCGATGCCACTACCTTCGAACATCGTGGCGTCCGCTACCTTGTATGGGCACAAAAGGACCCCAAGATTCGCGGTAACACCAACCTCTATATTGCTAAGATGGATACGCCATGGTCCATTACCGGTGAGCAGGTGATGATTACCAAGCCGGAGTACCCCTGGGAGCAAATCCTTTTCTGGGTCAATGAAGGCCCCGCTGCCCTCATTCGCAAGGGGCGAATCTTTATCAGCTATTCAGCCAGTGGGACCAACCATAACTACTGCATGGGTTTGCTTACTGCTGATGAAAATGCAGACCTGCTTGATGCAAAATCGTGGCAAAAGTCACCGGTTCCGGTTTTTAAGAGCTGCTCGGCCAACAGCCAATACGGCCCCGGCCACAATAGTTTCACCGTGTCCGAAGATGGCAAGACCGACATGCTTGTCTATCATGCACGCAATTATAAGGAAATACAGGGCGACCCGCTACACAATCCCGACCGACACACGCGTGTCCAGCCGCTACACTGGAAGCCCGACGGCACGCCCGACTTCGGCGAACCCGTCCACGACGGCCCATTGCCGCAATAGAAATATATATTATGTTATGAGTAAAAGTGACATAGGAATGAAAGGACAGGATAATGAACCTCCGTTCAGCTTTTGATTTGGATTGCAATCCTATTATCCCGGAATGTGGATTCAACTGTCCAAAATGCATACAAGAAATTGAAGCCACTCTTACGAGCATGCAGGGTGTTTGCAAGGTATACATCGAGAAGGAGGCAGAAGAGCAGAGGCTCGTCGTCGAGCATGACCCAACCGAGGTGACAGTGGGACAACTGATCGCTGTTTTCAAAAGTCTGCCTTCATTCTATAAAGGATTCTTCATTCCAACGGTGATTGGAAATCCGGAGAAACAGGACTGATGGCTGTATCAGAGGAGTTCATAGAATATATTATTGATCAGCTTGAGGTCTGGGCCGACGTGTCTGCTCGCAGGATGTTCGGCGGTGCGGGTCTATATTGTGGCGGGACGATGTTTGGGCTTATCGCTGACGACGTTGCTTATCTTAAAGTGGATGACTCCAATCGAGAGGATTTTGTCAAGGCTGGTTCATCTCCATTTAATCCATATCCGGACAAAGTAAAAACAGACGTTATGTCCTATTATGAAATTCCTGCGAATGTCCTTGAGAATCCGGATGAGCTGGCCAGATGGGCAGAACGTTCTCTGGCTATCGCACGAAAGAAAAAGTAGTTCTATTGGATGAGCTGTTAGCCTGTGGATAAAAGCCAAAAGCGAGTGATCAATAAATAAATCCAGCTGGTTTTGTTAAAGGCCGCCGGTGAGTTTGGCATTAGGCATTTGTGCACGTTTTCACAAGACGTTGCTGGCGGTGAGTACAACTTATTCCTTTTCCTTAACCGGCGGGCTCAAATACTGGAAAAGTTCCGAATCGCTGGAAACAACAATAGTCGTGTCCTTGACGAGTGAGTTTCTATAGGCTTCTAAGGTCCGGACAAATGAATAAAACTCGGGATCTTTCTCAAATGCTTCGGCATATATCTTGATTGCCTCAGCGTCACCTTCCCCTTTTAATTTTTCCGCCTTCCTGTAACTTTCCGCAAGCAGGATTTTCCTTTCTTTATCCGTCTGCGCCCTGATCTTTACAGCCTCTTCCTCGCCTTCGGAGCGGTATTTTTTCGCGATTCTCTCTCTTTCTG
>CAZVUF010000335.1:0-2437 GCA_964629355.1 uncultured Pirellulales bacterium
ACTATAGACTAACGACTGACGACTAATTTTGGTGGCGGAAAAGGTTGTATTTTTTGTTTGTTTAGGGATATAATGCCGGTTTAAGGCCGGAAGGTTCAAATAGCGTTTAGCGGACAGCGGATAGCGGATAGTTAAAATTGCGGATTTGGGAACTCAATTTTTAATGCGTGGCCGGGAGTATGGAGGTGTTGCAAAAATTAACAAGTCGGAATCGCAGGGGAAAGATAGGAAGTTTCTTGCAGAAGTGCGCTTATAGAGCAAGAAAAAAGCCCAGCTCAAAATCGCAAAATAGTAATCTAAAGATTCCAAACCGGTTCAACAAAGAACAGTATGATATGATTCTTCGTTGTTCGGGAAAAAAGAATATGAAAGAATGGAACGAGTGGCGAGAAAACAACAAATACGAAGATGTACTTCTAGAAGGAGCGGACTTTACCGGTGCATATCTCAAAAGTGCTAATTTGGGCGTATTACAAATGATAAACTCTGAAACAAATAAAAAGGTCTTTGGAGAGGTTTATTTAGAAGGTGCTATTTTTGAAGGAGCCAACTTAGACTTCGCTAACCTACAGCATGCACACTTAGAACACACAAAACTACAATGGACGTCACTCCGCAACGCGGCTCTAATGGATGCACATTTGGAAGGTTCGAAGGCTTGGTTTGCCCATTTAGAAAACGCAGATATTGCTCACGCATATTTGAAAGGCGCCGAGTTCCAACGCGCTATTGTCAATGGTTCAACATCACTTTGGGAATGTATAGTCGACGCAAATACAGATTTCAATGGGGTTGGTTTAGACAACGCCAGGATAAATCCTGAAACAAAGTTACTTTTACGATATAATATGAGACGTCTTAATTGGAAGAAATGGTGTAAGAATCATTGTCTTTGGCGATGGCCAATAAATATTTTTTGGCTTATATCAGATTATGGGAGATCAGCACCTCGGGTTATGGGAGTTTTCTTCTCGCTTGCCTTGATTTTTGCTTTAATTTATTGGTTGTTTCCTTCTCTTGTTATGGTCAATAATGTAGTAGGCGATCTTCGCAGCTTTATGCACGCTCTTTATTTTTCGGTAGTGACAATGACTACACTAGGCTTTGGAGATATCGCCGCCAATCCGGATAGCTGGCAAGGACAAATACTTTTGATGTTGCAAGTTCTCTTAGGTTACGTTCTTCTTGGTGCTATTATAAGCCGCTTTGCCATTCTATTTACGGCAGAGGGTCCTGAAATAGATTTTACCGATCAAAAAAACTGACAGGATACCCAAATTGCGTGTACACGTGGAATTATTGAATAAACGCGATTTGATAAATATTGAAGAAGCAACGGGAACTTTTTATACTGGCAGCAAAGAATCAGTGAAATCGTCTGTGTATTATTATGTTAGCCACCTAAGAACAAATTGCCTATGAATTTCCAGCATTATGATCTCGGTTACCGCAAAGCGGGTGAAACTGTTGAAATAATCTTGTCTGGAACTGCTGTAAACGTCCAGCTTATGGATAGCTCCAACTTCCAGAACTATCGTGCGGGTCGCCAATACCGATACCAGGGTGGCCACGCCAAACGGTCGCCTGTCCATTTAACCATTCCACATTCGGGCCATTGGCACGTTGGAATCGACCTTGGAGGTTACGCAGGAACCGTTAGTTCATCCGTAAACGTGATCCGAGCACCCTACAGACTGCCCGAAATACATGACGCTCCTCTTGCATCCGTTCCATCACTTGTCCAACGTGATCCACCGCCTAACACTGATGACCATAATTACTATGTACGCGAATACGATGTTTTCATTTCCCACGCAAGCGAAGACAAAGATGATGTTGTACGACCGTTGGCCCACGCCCTGCAAGATGGTGGCCTAAAGGTGTGGTACGACGAGTTTGAGCTAAAAATCGGGGATAGTCTCCGCCGTAAAATTGATTCAGGTTTAGCAAAAAGCAGGTTTGGCCTTGTGGTTTTATCCCGGTCTTTCTTCGGAAAAGGCTGGACAAACTATGAGCTAGATGGCCTTGTAAGTCGTGCTGTTACTGGGGAACAAGTTATACTTCCTATCTGGCATAACATTACAAAACAAGAACTGCTCGATTATTGCCCATCATTGGCCGATAAGGTTGCTCGCAGCACCGGAACGCATACCATCGAAGAAATCGCCAACGAAATCGTCGAAGTCATAAAGGGCGATTAACAAGGCGGTGCACGCGAACCGGGGATGCGTCGCAGGGGCAAGTTTCTATTTATCCTTTGGTGGATTCGAACGTCGAAGTTCGTCCAAGATTTGTTCGGTGAGGTCGGTTAATTTGTCGAGTTGTTTGTGGATGCTCTTTGAGCCGGTGATGATTTGGGCAAAAACAAAAAAGAAAACAATAGCTACCAGGCCGCCTACGGCGATGAAGGTAACTACATGCAGGATGCTTTCTATAT
>CAZVUF010000336.1:0-2431 GCA_964629355.1 uncultured Pirellulales bacterium
AGCAAATACAATAACAAGAGACCTTAGTACATTATAAAAAGAATCATGAAAACTTTCTTTATAACGGGAATTTCCGAGGAGCAGAACGGCATGGTAATTCATTGGAAGATCGGATAGGAGCGCATAAGACCGGAGGCAAAAAGCAGGGACATGGCATATACGAGAATAAAAAACTGGATAACAGAGGAGATACTTACCGCAGCTGATCTAAATGCCGAGTTTAATGGAGCCTTGGCAAATGTCAATGCTACTCAGGTAAATGTCGATGCTACTCAAGCAGAATTGGACGCCTTGAACATCTCAGCGTTTATCAAGACGCTCCTGGATGATGCGGATGCGTCCGCGGTGTTGTCAACACTAGGCGTTTCAGCGTTTGCAAAAACCATTCTTGACGATGCCACTGCCGCCGCAGCCAGAACGACCCTTGGAGCTGCAGCTTCAGATGCCGCTGGGATAATGAAAGGATGGGTAGTGTTTGACGGCACCGCAGGCAGTCTTTCAGCAGCAGCCAGTGAAAACGTAGCGAGTCTCACAGATAACGGAACTGGAAAATATACTATAACATGGGACACCGATTTTGCGAGTGCTAATTATGCAACTGCCGGATCAGCTTATTATTCTGGTGCACAAGGAAATTATCTTGTTACCATTGACTACGATTCTGGTAGAACTCCTGTCCAAGCTGGGTTTACTGATATAGCAGTAGTTAACACCGGAGGAACCAATCGCGATGCCGAGTATGTTTCATTCATGGCAATAGGAGAGCAAGCATGAAAGTAAGAGTAGTTTATAAGCCCGACAAATCTGTTGTCGTGATTCATCCGGTGCCAAGATCCCGCAGACCGGAAGAAGATGAAGCGACATGGCTCGATAGGGTGTTTACAAAAACCACTTCCGGTACCGACCTCGACGGTCTTCCGTTTGACGACATCGACCATACGGAACTTCCAGACCGTGCTGACAGGGACTTCTGGGAAGGCGAAAAAGGTAAAAAAATCAGCGTTAACGCAGCTAAAGCAAAAAAAGTTGCCGATGATGCAAAACTCAAAAAACTCGTTGACGACGAGAAAGAGAAAATATTCGAACAGCAGGCTATCGACAGCCTGAAGGATAAAGGACTCTATCCAGCTTGATGGATGGTATCTACATGAGGAAATATACGCCGGAAGATGATGACTATTTATGGTCGGTCCTTTCAGGAGAGGGATGGAAGGATGACCAGATGACATATAAACAGGATCATACTTTCATCTGTGATAATGGTTTTTTCAGTTACCGGATGAACGGCGATTATCCTTTGCTTACTCACTTCTATTTGGATAAGAATAAACGGAAAGGAAACCATTTCAGAGAATTAGTTCGTGATGTATGGGACATTATGACGAAAGAAGGCCATTTGTTTTGTGTGATTACAGCCCCGAAGGAAAAGCCATATTTGGAAGCATTTGCAAAATATTATGGTAAGGCAGAACCATATATTGAGAAGGAAGGAACCAAGTATTACCTAGCCCCTATATTTAAAAGACGAAGGAGATAAACATGGGTGGATCATCGACTACAGTAGAAGCACCTAAGCCTACCCCGGAGGAAATAGCTCTCCAGAAGGCGCAACTTGTCGTCCTGAATAAGCAACAGATGGATACGTCTAAGATGGAGCCGTATATTCTAAGCGGTATGGGCCTCAAGCAAGATGAAAATGGGAACTACGTTAGAATGACCGAAGCTGAACGATATGCCGCTATGACCCCATTAGAGCAAGTACAGTATGATGTTACCAAGCAACAGCAGAATAGATTGCTGAAAGCCTATGCCGGGGAACTCCCGGTTAGTCCTGCACTTGAAAAGAGCCTATCGGATGAGCAGAGAAAAATGGCTGAAGCCCTGTCTCAAAGACTCGGACCCAACTGGATGGAAACCACACCCGGCCAACAGGCGATGAGCACCTTTCAGCAAAGGGCTAACTTGCTCAGGGAAGAGGCCAGAAGGGGCGAGATGACTACTGGCCAGGGTTTGCTCATGACTAATTTGGGATATCTTGGGAACACCCAAGCACAAGACGTATCTCAAGCGGCTCAGTTTCCAACCAGGACGAGCGGATTGTTCCAAGGATACGGACAGGCACAACAGCCGTATCAATATTATGCGGGATTGAAGCTTAATGCTGATATACAGAACGCCCAGAACGCTGCGGCTAGCCAAGCCGGACTATTGGGTGGTATTGGAAATCTAGTTGGTGCAGGAGCAAGTGCTTACGGTACTTATGCAGGGCTTGCTGCATTAAAGGGAGCATAACAATGCCGAACATGAACCCTTACGGGGCATTGATGGAAGGAATTGCTGGCGGCGTAAATGCCGGTGTACGGAATTATGCCAATATGCGTCTGATGGGAATGCAACTCAAGCAGAAGGCCGCTCAGGCTCAACAGCAGCA
>CAZVUF010000337.1:0-2417 GCA_964629355.1 uncultured Pirellulales bacterium
ATATTGTCAGGCTCCACCCATTTGACATCGCTTTTTTTAACGTTAGCCTTATTCTGTAACTGTTGCTGCAAACGGCTTAATCCCGCTCTGATTTGCTCGTCTATGTCAATGGCTATAAATACTCTCATTTTATTTGCCTGCTAAAAACTTGTTAGTTTTCGCAATGCCTCGAATCTTTTGTCAATGTCACTTCTATTTATGGAAGTCAGGCCGTTAATTGAGAAGTCGGCGATTGTAAATGATGCTACGACCGTGCCGTACGCAACTGCTGTTTTCAATGTGGCGAAATCTGTTTTGCCGGCCTGTGCGATATAACCCATAAGGCCGCCTGCGAAACTGTCGCCGGCACCGGTGGGATCTATGACTTCTGCAGCCGGATAGGCCGGCAAAACAAACCTGTTTCCGCCTGCGTCACACACTACCGAGCCGGACTCTCCTTTTTTTATAATCACGACCTCTGTGCCCATACTTAGGATTTTTCCCGCCGCTTTTATCAGATTGTGCTCATTCGCAAGCAGCTTTGCTTCATCTTCGTTGATTATCAGGCAGTTAATTTTCTTAAGCAGCATAGTTAAGTCATCAAAGTGCCCCTCAATCCAAAAGTCCATCGTGTCGGCGGCTGTAAAAATCGGTTTATGAATCTGTTGGAGCAGTTGAAGCTGCAAGCTCGGTGCGGTGTTGGCAAGAAACACGTATTTACTGTCTTTGAAAGCAGCAGGCACCTTTGGCGGGTCCTCCGCGAGCACGTTTAATTCAATGTAATCGGTTTTGCGGTCGTCCATATTGTCAAAATATGTGCCCATCCAGCGAAAAGTTTTGCTATGTTGTCTTACTTCCAAACCTCTGGTATCGACATCTCTTTTGGCAAAGACTTCGGCAAAATCAAATGGACAGTCCGAGCCGATAGCGCCGATAAGTCGTACTGGGGCAAAGAAGCTGGCGGCCATAGAAAAATAGACAGCCGAACCACCAATACATTCTTCACTAACACCATACGGCGTCTTAACCGTATCAATCGCTATTGAGCCGGTAACTAATAGTGACACCAGGTAGCCCTCTTTAAATTTCCGCCCTTGTTTCGATTATTTGAAGCGCTTTGTCTATTCTTGCCAAAGTCTTTTCTTTCCCTAACATCTCGACAGACTCGAAAATGGACGTGCTAATCATGCTACCGCAAAGAGCGACACGTAATGGTTGAGCAACCTGTCCAAGCCCAACCTGCTTCTCTTTGGCAATTGATCGTAATCCGTCTTCAATGTTTGTGAATCGGAAGTCATTTAATGAATCCAACCAGGCACGCTCAACCTTAAGGATGCTGATAACTTCCCCCTTCAATAACACTTTCTTAACGGCCTTCTCATCATATTTTATTTTGTCATTGTCCAAAAACAGAAATCTGCTCTTGCGTTCGATGTCCGCCAAAGTCCTTGCACCCTCGCACAGCTCAATAATTCTCTTAAGTTGTTCATCATCCGCAGAAAGTACCGGAGAGTTGATTGTTTTTAAGTAATCCTTAAAATGCCCGAGCAATTTCTCGCGCGGAGTCATTTTTATATGCTCGGTATTGAAGGCAATTAATTTCTGCCTATCGAACAAACTGTTGGATTTTGTCAGACGCGAAAGCTCAAAGGCTCCAATCAGATCATCCACCGACATAATCTCTCGATTATCGCCTGGATTCCAGCCTAAAAGTGCAAGGAAGTTTACCATTGTTTCAGGCAGATAGCCGCTCTTTAGAAAATCAACGATATTAATCTCCGGCAGGCTGACGTCGAGGTACTCTGCCATTGCATCAATAGCGGGCATATCAGGAGTGGTTTTGCCTTTAATAAAGCTTTCCAATTCCTCGCTACTGATATTGCCAATCTGAGCAAGTTTCTCAAGGTTAATATTTTCTGTTGTTTTTATTGCCTGGCGAAGTGCCTTTGGGCGCTCGCGTTTGGATAGCTTCCCGCCGCTTTCGCTCACTGTTACAGACATGTGGATGTATTGGGGAAGCTGGCCGAATCCAAGGGCTTGCCATAAAGCCTGCTGGCCTGGCGTGTTATTAAGGTGCTCCTGGCCTCGAATCACGTGCGTAATCTTCATTAAATAGTCATCAACAACGCAGGCAAAGTTGTATGTAGGAAATCCGTCGCTTTTTTGTATGATGAAATCGCCTATTTCGCTGGCTGTAAATCTGACCTCGCCGCGTACTATATCCTGAACAATGATATCCTCAACCTGCGGCACAGCAAACCGCACCGTGACCGGCCTGCCTTCGCTCTTGGCTTTTGCGACGTCTGTTTCATCGGGGAATTTTTCTGGCCTGCGATAAGTTAAGTTTTGCTTCTGGTCTGTAGCTTCTTGGCGCATAGCTTCAAGCTCTTCGGGAGTATCGAAGCAGTGGTAGGCCTTTCCTTCGTTGAGAAGCTGAC
>CAZVUF010000338.1:0-2412 GCA_964629355.1 uncultured Pirellulales bacterium
CCGCTGTAAAGTTATTGCCGTTACGAGTCAATCTCACCCATTGTGGAGCGGTGATTCCTGTTTGTGTATCTGTTTCACTGGCACCACCAGCAGTAATACGGCGCTGGAAGGCAACTCCACTACTCGGTGAGACTATCACCATAGCATGTGCAGAACCAGGCTCCAGTGAATCACGAATCATCACTCCCGCCTTGGCCCATGGGTCAGTGTTAGTGATGCTGACGACCCTCGCTGTTATGCTGCCAGCACCAGAGAGCCGCTTGTAAGCATAATGGAACTGGTCAGCCGTACCCCAGATATCTGCACCGGCAGCGGTCATCGTAATCGGTGGCCCGGCTGTAAAGCTTCCAACAGATGCTGGTAAGCCTCTGAACCACAGTGTTAAGGAGTTAATACCTTTTCTGGTCCAATCCTGAGGAATTTCCCAAGTGCGTTCGGCTTCGGAATAAAGCAAAGTGCCGCTCTGTTCATATTCAGTGCCCTCGTTCACGGTACCATCGTTATCATATCGCATATACATAGATTGAGAGCCGCCGTGAACTATACTTTGCTCTGCAAATGAAGGGTCAAAGTGACCAACAGTCATGCCTGTATTGTTCACGTAATAATCTTCCCAGGCAAAATATATCCTGTTATCAACATCATCATAGTTTTCAAAGTCATCCACAATAAGATAATCAGCTACTGTAAAGCTCCAGATTCTGCCTTTGCTGATAGTTGCATCGGTATTAATCTCATCGATCCGCCAGTAGTAGGTCTGACCAGCCACAAGATTTTCTGTAGGTGTATAGCTATTAGCGTCCTGCTGCCCTCGATATATACCCGTGGTATCAGATGTATCGACACCTCTAATAGCATCCGCATTAGTGCCAAAATATATATCGTGCCGAGCAGCCCTTTCTCCGGGCGACCAGGTAAGGGGCATAAGGGACAACACCTTTTCTACATCCGTTACAACTTTATTAGCAGGCTTTGGATTCCAGGCAAGTAGCGGGTCACCTCTCATAATCTTAATAATCTCGTCCTGCGTCAACACCTTGTTATAGATGCGGAAATCATCCAAAGAGCCGCTAAAGTATGCATCATTAGGCCACTGCGGTCTACCGAGCCAGTTGTCGGTAGTCACGCCGAGATCACTCAGAACAGCTAATGGGGAGGTGCTCCCGACACTTTGGCCGTCAAGGTAAATCTGTAAATTACTGGGTTCTATTACTACAGCTACATGGTGCCAGCCGGTGGCCAGTGTGCCGGTGGTCGCATCAAGGTCCGTTGTTCCCGCCTCGGCGATGATTCCCACGTGCATTGACCCAGCCGTATCGTTGCGGGGACTAAGGTATGTATAGTTCTCTGTATCTGTGCCGAAATTAAAAATGGGCCGCAATACTCCCCCCTCCGGGCCGGTGAAATTCACCCATACCGCCAGGGTGGACCTGCGTAGCGTGCTGATAAGTGGTCCTACGGGTAAATTCACATAGTCATCAATACCGTCGAATTGCAGTGCACCTTCTATCTGGCCGTCCGCCCACTGAGGGCCATTCATCAGATTGCCATGATAGTAATAACCGGACGAATCAACAGCCCTCGTACCCTCGCCATCATCAAGCTGCCACCAGCCGACGAGATTTGGGTCAGTAATCGGTACAAAGGGCATCGTCCTGAAACTCCACATATCGCCTGTGATAACCGTCGCATCGGTACCGCGCTCATCAATACGCCAATAATAAATTGTGTCGTATTCGAGGGTGC
Source organism: uncultured Pirellulales bacterium (assembly GCA_964629355.1). Classification (GTDB taxonomy): domain Bacteria; phylum Planctomycetota; class Phycisphaerae; order Sedimentisphaerales; family Anaerobacaceae; genus CAZVUF01. The sequence continues at coordinate 1,747 of CAZVUF010000338.1, forward strand.
CAGGCTCATAGGTTGTAGCGGTTTGAATTCTCTTATATGGCGGCGGGTCGGTCGTTCCGAAGTATACATTGTGCAGCTTCGCATTGGCACCTGGACCCCAGGCAAGGTCAATATTTACGTCCACGTACTCGGCTCCATCAGGCGGGCTGGGGCTATAAGCAGCCAATGGCTGTACTTTAAAGCTCCAAATCACCCCCCGCCACAATTTGTCAGGATGAGAATCATTGACCTCATCAATCCGCCAGTAATAGGTCAGACCTGGCTCAAGACCGGTTATAGTATAAGTCGTACTGCCGGTGAGGCCTTTGTCCGTATCTGGCGTGCCTTCGTTCACATTGTCTCGATTGTCACCAAAGTACACATGGTGGCCGTCCACCTCAGCGGCATAAAGTCCTGCATCCCACTGAAGAGTCACTTCGGTTTGGTTAATAATACTGCCATCAGCCGGCATAGGAATAGAGGCCGTTTCAGGATTTGCCACCTTCTTTATCTCAGCCTGTGATAGAACACGGTTGTATATCTGGAAATCATCCAAAGAGCCGTTAAAGTACGGGTCGGCATACTGAGATCTGCCGAGCCAGTTATTGGTAGTATTGCCCAGATCATTCACGGAGTTTCTGCAATTGGTTTTTGAGCCGACAACGTTACTATCAAGGTACAGAATCA
>CAZVUF010000339.1:0-2410 GCA_964629355.1 uncultured Pirellulales bacterium
CAACCCAGGGCATAATTACCGTTTTGATAGTGCCTATAGCAGGAGTGCTTTTGGCGTATGCATTTTTGATGATTCCTGCTGCTATCGCGGCGATGTTTACAAAAAAATGGATGAAAGCTGTAGTAATAGGATGGAGTGCTGGCTTTACAGCCTGTTTGATTGGACTATGCTCATCATATTTTTTTGATCTGCCGTATGGCCCCAGCTTAGTTTTGTGCCTGGGCGTTTTCTTCATTGCCGCCGTGTCTATCCGGTGTCTGTTTCCTAACAAAAAAGTGTTCACATGAGAGGACATGAGTAATGCCGTCAATAATTCAAATTTTAGGTTTACCTTTCCTTGCTTGTATCCTAATGGGTTCTATTCTTGGCTATTTGGGAATACACGTGCTCAAAAGGGAAGTTATCTTTATCGATATAGCTCTGGCTCAAGTCGCAGCGGTCGGTTCTATTGCCGCCCATCTTGCATTTGAGGTGCACGGAAATTCTACTGTAGCTTATATCTGTGCATTGGGTTGCGTTTTACTAATGGCTGCGTTTTACGCTTTAACAAGAAACAGGATTACTCAAATTTCAATTGAGGCAGTTATAGGTATCTCTTATGCAATTGCCGCGGCAGGTGCTCTTTTTCTGGTTGGTATCGCACCTGGCGGGCACGTGCATGTGCAACAAATATTATCCGGCAGTCTTCTATGGACAAACTGGCGAGATATTGTTTTAAGCCTGCTTGTTTTCTCGGCCGCAGGAACTTGTTTCTACCTTTTCCGAAAACCGTTGAACAGATTATCGAATAATTACGAGCAGGCCCATGCCGAAGGTCTCAAGACAGCGATGTGGGATTTTATTTTCTACATGCTGCTGGGTATTGTAATCACATTAGCTGTTCAAATTGCCGGTATTGTGGTCGTGTTTGCTTTCCTGATAATACCCGCAACAATATCAGCTTTGTTCTCATTCCATTGGGGAATACGGATACTAATAAGCTGTGCAGCAACAGCTATAGCCTCGGTAGCAGGTTTATTGTTTGCGTATTATCTTGATTTTTCAATCGGGCCTGCTGTTGCACTTTTCTTGGGTGGTGAACTGATAATAGCCGCAACTATTGGCAAAATTAGCGGTTATCCGGTGCACCACTAAGTATATAATCGAAGCAGGTTACAGCAGTCATGGCCTATTTGCCTTCAGTTTTAGCTTTCGAAGTCATCTATTGCCTCCCGTACGATTTCGCTATAGGATTTCACAGGTACCTCAGCCATCAAAATAGCTTGCCGCAAGACATCCATGATCTCTTCGCGTGTAGCCCCGGTTTTTAGACACTCAATTACACATGGTACAACAACGTCACGGTCGCGCTGGCTTGCAATCACTGAACCCAGTGCAATAAGTTTTTCAAGCTTGGGTGATAGACTACCCTCTCTGCGGAGAGCACTGACATCTTTCGCGCCTCGAGAACTTCGTGAATCTCCTCACAAATCCCGTTGATTCTTTGCTTCTCCTCATTGGGAACATCGTTTATATTTTCAACCATTTATTTTCTCCGCCTTCAAAGAAAGATTTAAGACATCGACAATTCTATAGTAATTTTGTCATGCTTTACATCGGATTCGACAGAACATTGCATAAGAGGAAACAATCAGTCCTTTGTTGCAGAGCTGCTTATCTATAGTTAAACAACTCATCCTGATTTTCCCTAAGCATTTCCATAAATGGTTCTTTCTGAAAGGTAAAGCCTTAAATGGTTATTGGTCGTCGGATTCCGCCAGAGAACAAACAATTTGCATTCCCTGCTCGATGCTTTTAGTTATGTGGCAGCTTTCGGCTGCTTCTAAAATACTCTGTTGCTGCTTTTGAGACAGTTCTGTGCCAAGATAGATTCTGGCATCGATTCTGGTGGTGCGCGACGGTTTAGCTCCCGATGGGGTCGGTCCCGGGGAGCCGGCTTCAATCCGGCGGTTTAATTCAATCGTCATATCCTCACAAGGAATATTCTGCTCTTTGCAGAACTTCGCGACATAGCCACCTATACACATTCCGATCGAGGCTTCAAAAAGCTGTGCCGGCCACATCCCGTCCCGCTCTTGGTTTCCATCCTCACCACGCCCAGTTGTAACGGTATATCCTTTGCACGTAGCCGAAAACCGGAATCCATTTTCATACTTAACCAAAACTTCCATTATTAATGACTCCTTATTTCTTACAGAGCATTTTATGAATTCCCTCTGCTGCTATTTTAGCATCAGCAATGGCAGTAACCGCATCTAAGTTTTGATTTACTATGTCACCGCCGGCAAATACCTTGGGAATTGAGGTCATACCATTTTCGTCGACCTTTACTTTCCTTTGGGGTGTAAACTCCAATTTTTCAAAGAGCTCTTTTGGCAGGAACGAAAAGTCAGGAGCTTGGCCAATGGCT
>CAZVUF010000340.1:0-2381 GCA_964629355.1 uncultured Pirellulales bacterium
GCCCCAAAAAAGTCCTGCGTTGAATCATTTTTCTCATCGTTTACTCCAAACTTTATCCGCCGTAGGCGGATTAAGCTCACTCCCGTAAGGGATCCCATAGGGATTTAAATACTTTTATTTGTAATAGTATTAAGCTCTCCCGCTCCGGCCCAGCGGGCCTTCGCCGAGACCAGAGCAGCTATTTGCATAAACCTCGGCATCGTGTAATCGAAGAACCGCTTATAGGCATCGCAGAAATAGCTTACTCGTTTCTCGATACCTGATGCTCGATGCTTAGTACAGCCACCGCGACAGACAGCAAGGTGTTTGCAGAGAAGACATTTGTTATCGAGATTTAGCTTGGCTCTGGCAAAATCCCGCTTCTTGTCACTGACTGCCAGCTTCTCTATCGGCGTTTCAAAGATATTACCCAATCGCCAGCCGGGTTCAACAAAAAAATCACAGCAAAAAGCATCGCCGGTGTGCTCAATAACAATATATTGACTACATTGCCTATCGAATGTACAAATGGTGTGTCTTCCCGTAATGCAATACGACAGCACCGAATCAAATTCACGGATGCGTTGATTTTGTGGTCCGTGGTCGAACCAGCGGTCAAATAACCTGCACAGAAATTCACCGTACTGCTGCGGCGTAATTGAGAAATCCTCAACTTCGCCTGTGGTAGAGCCGGCCGAAGGCCGGTTTTGGGCTTGGCCATCCCTTCCGGGAGATCCGGTCCAGGGCTTCGCCCTGGTTTCGACACAAGGAATAAATTGAAGATACTCAATACCATTCTCGACGAAGAAGTTAAAGAGCTTCTCTGGATGTTCGACATTCATGTTGTTCAGCAGAACAAGTGCATTGAATTCAACCTTGTGCTCTTTGCACTTTTCGATAGACCTCATTACTCTATCAAAGGTTCCACAGCCGCCACAGTCCAGGCGATAGTAATCGTGGAATTCTTTTGGGCCATCAATACTTATGCCGACGAGGAAATTGTTTTCGTGCAAAAACCGGCACCATTCATCGTCGAGCAAGAGCGCGTTGGTTTGCAGGCAATTGGCTACTTCCTGACCGGAAGCGCCGGATTTTCTCTGCAGCTCCACCGCCTCTTTGTAGAAATCCAAACCCATTAGTGTTGGTTCGCCCCCCTGCCAGACAAAGACAGCCGGCGAAAAACGCAAACGCATATAATCTTCAACCAGCTTCCGGAGCACCTCGTCACTCATTCGCTGTCTGCCTACACCAACTTCAGAGGCTCTATCTTTGTAAAAACAATATCTGCAATCCATATTGCAATCAGAGCCGGATGGTTTGATTAAGAGATTAAACGTCTGCATTTTTGTGCCCGGCGGATAAAAACTCTGCTGCCAAGTGCTACTCAGACTTAAGCGTAACTGTTTCCTCCGAAATTTGCGGCGACAGCTCAATGTTGAAATGTTTCTGCAGGGCTGCTAACCTTCGGTCGAGCATCTCTATCTTTTTATTCAACATTTGCACCTGCTGGTTGAGCCTGTCGATTTTATCATCAACCGCCTCGACCTTGTATTCCAATCTCACGCGGGCTGTATCAAGCTCCCCTTTGGTCAATGGCCTGTGAGATGATACCATCAGACCTGTGGCCACAATTAGAACCGCTACTCCTTTTAGCATTTGCCTTCACCTCCATATAAGTGTTATGATTGTTGATGTATTATAAAACCAAACTGTTATAACTGCAAACCTACTTTCCGGTTCGTTTTTTATTTTTCAAGCAAAATCTGCACCAACACCATAAAACCGTCATGGGCAGACTCGAAATGACTTGAAAAATCCCGCTTTAAAACACCAGCCGGTCGAAATATATAAAAAAAGCCCCGCAAAATTGCGGGGCTAAATATTGCATTGATAAATAAATTGGCCGGAAGCTCTTAGAATTCCGCAATTATCGAAAGTCCTGCATATACCTGCTCTCCGACGTTTACCCTAATTTTCAAATCCTGTAACTTGGGCAGTACAATATCCACTTGTGAGCCAAAATTGATCATCCCTACTCTCTGCCCTAAATCTAATTCATCGCCCACTTTCACATACGATACGATACGTCTGACCAGCCGAGAAGCTATTTGAATAAAGCCTATTTTGCATTTATCGTTCTCAACAATCTCAATCACCCTCTCATTTGTATAAGGCGAATCCTCTCTTTTCAAAGAATAAAATTTGCCGGGGATATGTTCAAAATAAATCAGTTTACCGTTTATTGGGGTCCTGGTGACATGCACATCCAAAAAAGTCATACCTATCCCGATTAAATAGCCCTGCCCATCCGTAAAAATATCCGTTAAAGGTGAAGATAATTTTACGCTTTCCCTTCCTTTTGAGGATATCGGGATTTCACCTTTTTCGATATGTTTAATGTA
>CAZVUF010000341.1:0-2352 GCA_964629355.1 uncultured Pirellulales bacterium
TGTAAACCCGTTGGCGTAAGCCTACGGTGGTTCGAATCCACCCCGGCCCATTATCGAAAAGCAAAGGTTAAAAATAAAAATTCAAAATTAAGGAGTGGCCTCCATATCTTGCTTCGCAAGAAGCAATGGGGGCAACGACATCCTTAATTTTTCTTTTTGCATTTTGATTTTTTATTTCTTGAGCAGGTCTTTCAGACCTTCTGTTAATCCCTTGCCGATATCTTCGGTGCCTTTTAAGACCTTTTCGCTTTTATTTTTTCCTTCCCCAAAGATGTCCTTGCCTAAATTCAAAGCCTGACCGAGCGTTGAGGTCATTGTGTTAATCATGTCCTTAGGCAGAATGTCAAGGCCCTGTTCGACTATACCACGGGCTATGGCTAAGATTATTTGTCCCGTCAGCGCTGCCAAATCGAGTTTTTTATCGCTGCCGAGGTTGGTCATTTTGATGACAGGTATTTTCAGCGTAACGACATCTGCTTTTCCCGGTAAAGGTAACATTTTTACATTAGCGGTAATATTGGTGATTTCGAGAGTATCGATAAGCAACTTCTTGCCGGAGGGTTCTTCTTGCTGAGGCATCCCTTTTATAAGGTCCTGAAGATTGTTGGATAATCCTTTTTGCTCGACGGTAAGATTTGCGCCATCAAGCTTGATTTCTTTTATTCTGACCGTGTCACTAAGAAGTGACATTGTCTTTATAACGACTTCGGCATCTTGGAGCTCAAGTAATTTTTGCTGCTGGTAACCGGGAGGATTATCAATGACGAGGTTCTTAAGAACTGCTTTGCCTGCAAATATCGAAAGGTCTGCACTATCAACTTTGACCTCAACATTCAGGGCTTTTGAGCCGGCTGACTCGACGGCACTTTTTAATGCTCTGTCGGCGAATAAAGCGACAGCTGCCACTAATATTATGGCTGCTATAACAATTACCGATAAAGCTATGTATATGACTTTCGATGTTTTTTTCATATCCTTATACTCCTAAAAATCTTTTATATTTTTGTTGTTATCGCAAACTAATCCAACATTTAAAAACTCACACCCAGACCAAAGATGTACTTCACATCGGTTTCACCGGAACCTGGGGCCGGTGTCGCATCATAGTCCAGTATCGCTTTGAAGTTCGCAAAGAACCGCTCAGTAAAATATGCACGAATCTCTGCTGTGGTTGACAGGTAGTAATCCGATAATTTTACGATACTTGGATAATAGGTCAAATCATTTAAAAATTTAATCTTTTTGTAGAGTTTCTTATCGAAGTTGTAGCCAAGCTGCATGGATATCTCGCTATTGCTGTCGCCGGTGTTATCGAATTTCTCATATAGAGAGGCCAAACCTGCCTCTGTTGAGAAATTCATGTCTTCCGACTCTATCCACTGATAGCCGGCCCCGCCGCCAAATACTATTCGTCTGTCAAGCTTGGCGATGCTGTCCTTTTCATATCGGTTGTCGAGGTATCCGTAAAGCTTCTTCGTGAAAAAGTAATCATATTTGGCTTTGGTCCGCCACCAGTCTTCGGTCTTGTTTGACTTGCCGGTATCTGGGTCTTCCTGCTCGCCTCGTGCATAATCGGCCTTGAGAACTATTCGATCTTTCTCTGTGCGTCTGTTGAGATTAAGGCTTGCGTTTCGCTGTTCTGTTTTTGTATTCCCGTGAGTAGAGGTAAGACCTGCAGAGATATTGCCTGTCCATTTCGGCTTTGGCTTGGCAGGCGGATTAATCGAAGAAACAACCGATAAGTCGAATTCCTGAGCTGGCAGTGTATCGTTTCCTTCTATCAAGAACCGATTAGGCCCGGCTTGTAAGACATTTTGTTTTAGGATGGTTCCATCCTTCAGATGGATTTCGACGGGCTCATCACTGCTGAATGTCTGAATTTTTGATACATCAACGGTTACTTCACCCACCACATCAGACTGGAATACTAATTTTTTATCGACGAGTCGAATTATTTTTCCGGTAAGACGATCACCATTGGTAAAGACAATCTCATCTGCTTTTGCCGTCAAGTCGAATACGGCTGAGTAGAGCAACAAAGCCGCGAAACTACATAAGATGTCACCATACTTCATCGTGGAAAATCCTTTCTTGTGCTATTGCATACAGATAGTTGTAACAAGGTTGTTGGTGCATTTACGTTAAACAGTCTGCGTCTGTTCGCGTGCTATTTTTGCACCGAGCGGATTTAGTCTCATTTCAATTTTTTCGTAGCCACGGTCGATGTGATATACCCTGCTGACAATAGTTGTCCCTTCGGCGGCTAAGCCGGCAAGCACCAACGCTGCTGATGCTCGCAGGTCCGAGGCCATCACCGGAGCAGCTATTAGTTTTTTTACGCCCGCTACGATA
>CAZVUF010000342.1:0-2333 GCA_964629355.1 uncultured Pirellulales bacterium
AGATTCGCGGCTATAAACCGGGCCGATTCAGCTTCAACGTCAAAGGCGGCCGATGCGAGGCCTGCCGGGGACAGGGCACAAAAAAGATTGAGATGCACTTTCTGCCCGATGTTTACGTGACCTGCCAGGCGTGCCGAGGCAGCAGATACAATCCCGAAACTCTGCAGGTCACCTACAAAGGCAAAAACATCGCCGACGTTCTCGATATGAGGATTAAAGAGGCACTTGATTTCTTTGCCAATTTTCCAAAGATTTTAAGAATTCTTCGGACGCTCAATGACGTCGGGCTTGGCTATATTCAATTGGGGCAGGCGTCAACGACGCTTTCCGGCGGCGAGGCCCAGCGCGTAAAGCTTTCCTCGGAGCTTGGCAAGGCGTCCACGGGACATACTCTGTACCTGCTTGATGAGCCGACAACGGGCCTGCACTTTGCCGATATTCATAATCTGTTGAATGTCCTGCAGCGTCTGTGCGATATGGGCAATACCGTTGTAGTAATCGAGCACAATCTTGACGTTATCAAGATGGCTGACTATATCATCGACCTCGGCCCCGAAGGCGGTGACGCCGGCGGCCGGATTGTTGTAGCGGGCGAGCCTAAGGAAATTATCAAAAACAAAAAAAGCTATACGGCTAAGTTTTTGAAAGAAAAATTGTAGTTCGATTCTCGATGCCGGTTGCTCGATTCTCGTTAATCGATGCGTGACAGTAGGGCGGGGCAAGCCCTGCCGAAAAATTGAAACCACGAATGGACATGAATAAACACTAAAATTGAAAACATAACGGGTGGCAGCCTCAAAGCCGAAGGCTTTGGGGATGGCCGTTTGGTAGAAATATGGCGGGCTGAAGCCCGCCCTACGTAACTTGATGCTCGATTCTCGTTAATCGATGCGTGACAGTAGGGCGGGGCTTGCCCCGCCGAAAAATTGAAACCACGAATGGACACGAATAAACACTAAAATTGAAAACACAACGGGTGGCAGCCTCAAAACCGAAGGCTTTGGGGATGGCCGTTTGATAAAAATATGGCGGGCTGAAGCCCGCCCTACAAAACTATTAAAAAATCAATGTCGAAACAACGTAAAGCAAACTGTCATCCTGAGCGTTAGCGAAGGATCTGGCCTTAGTCTCGCAGGGTGTGCAACTTGCTGCACACGCAGTTTCCCGAAAATTTCCCTTTTTCCTATTGTTTTTAGCGACAATAACAGCGATAATAACATGCGAGATAAAAGATATGAAAATTGAACCGAACCAGCGACTAAATTGGCAACAAAAAGGAATGAAAGACAGAGTAGCTTTGGTAACAGGTGGAAGTTCTGGAATTGGTCGGGCTTCTAGTTTGGCTTTTGCACAAGCTGGTGCCAAAGTGGTAATCGCGGATGTAGACACTATTGGTAGCGAGGAAACTGTCTGCCAAATCAAAGAGTTATGTGGAGAGGCCCGGTTTATTAAAGCAGATGTTTCAAGTTCGAAAGAGGTTGAGACACTAATTAAAAATATTATAAAAAAATACGGCAGACTGGATTATTCGCACAATAACGCCGGTATAGAGGGTGATGTTGCAAAAACTGATGAATGTAGCGAAGATAATTGGGATAAGGTTATAAAAATTAACCTTAAGTCTGTATGGCTTTGCATGAAGTATGAGATACCTGAGATGGTTAGACAAAAATATGGGGTAATTGTCAATACTTCATCAATATATGGTTTGGTTGGATCCGAGAGAGGAATACCAGCATATGTCGCTAGCAAACATGGTATCATTGGATTAACAAAAACAGCAGCACTGGAATATGCCAATTCAGGAATAAGAATAAACACTATATGTGCTGGCGCAGTAGATACGCCATTTAGAGATAGGCTTGTTAATAAAACAAAAGGGGGATATAAGGACTTAGTAAGATATCCTATTGGGCGTATTGCGGAGCCTGGAGAAATTGCTAATTCAGTCATATGGTTATGCTCAGATAAGTCTTCTTTTATAACTGGCAGTACAATCGTGATTGATGGTGGTCTCACTGCTCGGTAACTAAATTTTGAGAAAGAAGGTATAGTCGAAATGGATGAAAGATTTGCATTGAGAGATCAGAGGGAATATGCTTGGAATTACTTCAAAGTGCACGCGCAGCAAAGAATGTCTCTTTTCAATTTTTTTGTAGCATTTTCATCCATTGTAACAACTTGTTTATTTGGTACCTTACAAGAGAGCATACAAGCACACTTGGTTGGGGCAGTGCTTGGAGTTCTTTTAGTACTGGTCTCATTCATCTTCTGGAAGCTAGATAAACGTGTGGGTTTTCTAATAAAACATGCGGAGAATGCATTGAAATGGA
>CAZVUF010000343.1:0-2302 GCA_964629355.1 uncultured Pirellulales bacterium
GCCGGGCGAAAATGATTCTGAAGATGAATTGAAAAAGCTCGTCGATTTTATTGTCGCCAAGGCCGGCCCAGATGTACCCTGGCATATCAGCAGGTTTCATCCGCAGTATAAGTATCTTGGTTCTGTACCCACACCTGTGAGCAGTCTGGAGCGTGCCTACCAGATAGGTAAATCTGCGGGATTGCATTATGTTTATCTCGGCAATGTGCCGGGAGCAAAGTCGGAAAGCACGTTTTGTTACAAATGCGGCGAGATGCTGATCGAGCGCATGGGCTATAGAATCGTTGCAAATAATATAAAAGATTCCCGCTGTCCGGATTGCAGCACCGAAATCGCGGGTTTTGAGTTATAAGAAATTGTTTTTGGAGAAAGCGGTGAAAATTATTGCAGATGCAAATATTCCCTTTGTTGCTGAGTGCTTTTCTTCTATCGGCGAGGTTGAGGTTGTTATCGGCCGCGAAATCACGCAAGCCGTTGTTGCCGATGCCGATGTGTTAATTGTCCGTAGCGTCACACATATAAATTCTGGTTTATTAGATAAAAGCCGAGTTCGTTTTGTAGGTACGGCTACAATTGGCTTTGACCATGTAGATACCGAATATCTTTCGCGAAAAAATGTTGGTTTTGCATCTGCGCCGGGCTCTAATGCCAATTCCGCAGCAGAATACGTAATCGCAGCGTTGCTTGAAATCGGACACAAGCACAGGATCAATCTGGAGGGCAAATCAATAGGTATTATAGGGGTAGGCAATGTTGGCAGCAGGGTGGCTGAAAAGGCTGCGGCACTCGGAATGAAAGTTAAGCTCAACGACCCACCTTTGCAGAGGCAAACAAAAGATCCTAAATATCTTCCGATAGAAGAGCTCTTCGATTGCGATGTTATTACGCTCCATACGCCGTTGACTTTTGATGGCGTTGATAAGACATTTCATTTGGCAGACAAAAAGTTTTTCCAATCGTTAAAACAAAAATGCGTCTTTATCAACGCTTCTCGTGGTGCTGTCGTAGACAGTAGAGCTTTGAAAGCAGCTATACAGACCAACCTATTAAAAGCGGTGGCTCTTGATGTGTGGGAGGACGAGCCAAATATCGACAGCGAGCTTCTTGAGATGGTTGATATTGGTACACCGCACATCGCAGGTTATTCATTAGACGGCAAAATCACGGGTATGATTATGATTTATAAGACGCTTTGCGATTACTTTGGCCTTAAGGCTAAATATAGTATAGAGGATTTTTTACCTGAACCTATTGTGCCGGAATTAACAGTAAATCCTTATGATGGTGATGAGCAGGAAGTGTTATGGAAGACAGTGCGGAAGATTTACAATATTAGCAAGGATGACCACAAGCTTAGGGACATTATAAAAGAAAGCGCAGAAAAAAAAGGACAGTTTTTTGGTGCTCTTCGAAAGAACTATCCAGTTCGCAGAGAATTCCAAAATACAAAGGTTTTAATAGCCACAGAGAAAGTGGATTCCCGCCTTCGCGGGAATGACAAGTCAAAAGCCGAAACCATTGCAAAGAAATTAGCTGGTATCGGATTTAAGGAGGCAGAGATGGTAGGGTGGGGCTTGCCCCACCATTACATTGTTGGTGGGCTGAAGCCCACCCTACTCGAGTGGCCAAGAGGTCGGCTGGATTTTTCGTCTGGCTGCCTTATTATGGGGGTTTTGAATGTCACGCCGGATTCCTTTAGTGACGGAGGCCAGTTCTTTGAGCCTGATAAGGCTATCGAGCACGGCCTAAAAATGGCTGCCGATGGGGCTGTCATAATAGATATTGGCGGCGAATCTACAAGGCCGGGTTCAGAACCTATTTCGCCTGAGCAGCAGATAAAACGAGTGGTTCCTGTGATAAAGGCACTTTGTAAAGAGATAGATGTGCCGATTAGTATCGACACATACAATTATGAAGTGGCCAAAGCTGCTTTAGATTCTGGGGCGGCGATGATAAATGATATTACCGCCTTGAGTGATGAGAGAATGGGACGGTTGGCTGCAGAACAGCAAGTTCCGGTTGTTTTGATGCACATGCAGGGGGCACCGCAGACGATGCAGATTGAGCCGAAATATAACAATGTGGTCAGCGAAGTGCAACAGTATCTTTTGGATAGGGCAAAACGAGCGGAGCAGTTTGGCATACCTAAAGAGAGAATTTTTATTGACCCAGGCATAGGATTTGGCAAGACTTTAGAGCACAATCTTTTGATTTTGCGGAGTATCTGCGAATTTATTGAGACCGGCTATCGTGTGCTCGTAGGCACAAGCCGAAAGAGCTTTATCGGCAAGCTCACCGGCAA
>CAZVUF010000344.1:0-2288 GCA_964629355.1 uncultured Pirellulales bacterium
CAGCGAAAGAGAGTGGCCTTAGCCAGGGCTATTGCGATGAATCCGGAAGTGATTTTATATGACGAGCCTACTACTGGGCTGGATCCTATTCGTGCTGATATAATCAACGAGCTTATTTTGAAGTTGCAAAGAGAGCTTGGCGAGACCACAGTAGTGGTGACACACGACATGAAAAGTGCATACAAAATAGCTGACCGTATCATTATGCTGCATAACGGCAAGATTATTGCCGATGGTAATCCGGACCATATTCGTAATCATCCCCATCCTGTAGTTCAACAATTCATCAATGGGCAGGTTAGCTCAGACGACCTTGCGTTACTGAGGATGAGTGGAGCCATTTCCAAGACTCAATTCTTCCCTCGTGATTTTGAAAAGTAGCAGGAAAGAGCCTAAGTGCACAGGAACAAGGCAGGCGGTATGAAAAATAAATACGAAAAGATAGCGGCTGATTTGGCTAATGTTGTGCGCGGTGATGTCTTTGCCGACATATTGCATAAAGTGGCCTACAGCACCGATGCGAGCATCTACAGGATAATTCCTGAGTGTGTCGTGGCACCGCGTGACCTCGGCGATATAGTCGCTGTTGTGAAGTATGCAGGTGCTAAGGCTGTGCCGGTGGTTGCCCGTGGAGCAGGAAGCGGTGTAGCGGGAGAAGCGCTGTGCAGCGGAATAGTCTTCGATATGACACGCTATATGAACAGGATAATTAGCGTGGAAGATGACGGCTCATTAGTTCTTTGCGAGCCTGGTGTTGTGTTGGATGATTTGAATAATCGCTTGGCTGAGTATAGCAGAAAAATTGGCCCTGACCCATCAAGCGGCAATCGCGCAACGGTGGGGGGATGCGTTGCCAATAATTCCACCGGTGCACACTCGCTGCAGTATGGTTTTATCAGTAATTTCGTGGAGAGTATTGAAGCGGTTTTGGCTGATGGAAGCGTGGTCGAATTCAAAAACGATTTTGAAGTGGAAAAAACGCAAGATGACACAGTTGGTTCGCTCGCAAGGCAGTGCTGGACCGTCCTTTCCGACAAAGAGGCGGTGATAAGTAAAGCGCTACCAAAATATGGCAGAAATCGCAGCGGTTATAATATCGCTGGAATCTGTCGTAACGGGAAAATAGATTTGGCACGCCTTCTGGCAGGCTCGGAAGGGACTCTGGCTATTTTTACTAAAATCAAACTCAGGACCGTGCCGGTGCCTCAGGCAAAAGCCTTATTGCAGCTTGAGTTTGATTCACTCGAGAAAATGTCACGAGCTGTGCCGATTATTGTAAAAAGTGGTGAATCGGCTTGTGAGCTAATGGACAAAAGATTGATAAATATGGCTTTTGACGCTTTGCCTGAATATCGGGACATCCTGCCTGCTGATGTGGAAGCGGTGCTTTTAGTTGAGCATTATGGTGAATCGCAGGATCAGGTTAACGAAAAAATGAAGCAAACCGATTCGGCTGTTGGTACGCTGGCAAACGGGCGGCGTATCGTCATTGACGAAAAGCAGCAGGCAAGGCTGTGGAAGTCACGCAAAGACGCCGGGCCGCTGCTTTATAGAGGCAGAGACAAAAAGCATCCGGTGGAATTTATGGAGGATATCTCCATTGGAAACGAGCGGCTGGGAGAATATATATCCGACCTGCAGAAGATTAGCAAGAAGTATGATATAGCGATGTCTTTTTTCGGCCACGCCGGTGATGGCTTGCTGCATATTCGCCCATTTCTGGATTTAACAGACCCGGCTGAAGTACAAAAGATGCGGACGATAGCAAATGAGGTCTTCGGGCTTGTCTGTTCATTGGGTGGTACTATGAGTGGTGAACACGCAAACGGTCTGGTAAGAACCGCTTTTATAAGAAAGCAGTACGGCAGCGAATATTATGACCTCCTTTGCAGGATAAAGAATATATTCGATCCCAACTGTTTGATGAATCCAGGTAAAATTATCAACGATGACCCTGATGTTATGGTAAAGAACCTCAGGGCTGAATATAAACTTTCACCTGAAAGGCTCAAAACGGATTTGAGATTTGAAACAGATGAGCTTGAGATTGAGCTTGAGCAATGCTATGGCTGTGGGCTTTGCCTGAGCAAAGACCCGGACTTGCGGATGTGTCCGGTATTTCGGACAATGGGTGAGGAATTAGCCAGTTCGCGGGCAAAGGCAAATATTCTTCATTTCTGGGCGACGGGGCAGTTGAAAGATAAAGAATTTGAGTCACCGGAATTTAGAAAATTTCTGGATTTGTGCATCAATTGCAAGGCGTGCCTTTCGGAATGTCCCTCAGGCGT
>CAZVUF010000345.1:0-2272 GCA_964629355.1 uncultured Pirellulales bacterium
CTCGGTGACGTCGAAAGAGTTGCTGACCGCATAGTAGTTATTGATAGGGGCGTGTTAAAGGCAAACTGTACACTTGAGCAGTTTCGAGAAGCGGTCAAAAAGGTAATATTCAGCTTTAAGGATCCTGTGCCGGCTGAAATTGATATCGAGGGCCTATTACAATACAGGCGCAGTGAAAAAGAGCTTGAGGTAATTTTAGTCGGCACCAACGATGATAAAATCGCCGAATGGGCAAAATCCGCTGGAGCTGCACAATACAAAATCGCGCAGATGAATCTGGAGGACCAGTTCATCGAATTTACCGCTCCGTCCGGCCGAAAGAAACTTTTCAAGTGGGAGGAAATATAAAATGAGATTCTCTGCATTAGTACGAAAGGAATTTCGTGAGAGCCTACCGTGGCTAATTTTGGCGGCAATTGTATTTTTCGCCATCGGCGGTTTTTGCTTGCGTGCAAAGGCTTACCAAGTAGATCGCAATTGGGATTACTCCAACCTTTCACCAGGTTCTATGGTTGAGCCTTATTGGCTTACTCGCAGTTCACCACTGGCAGCAACGGGCACGTGGTTACTCTTGACATCTATCGGACTTGGTTTGACTCTGGGCGTTCGACAATTCTGGATGCCTCATTTTACAGGGACGTGGCCATTTCTACTTCATCGCTCGGTCAATAGAAAAACCATTCTTGCCGCGAAGCTGACCGCAGCAACAATAGCTTTTGCTATTTCGCTTGGGACCCTATGGCTCTTCTTTTACTGGTACGCCAACAGGCCGGAGCTTTTTACAATACCACAAACAGCAAGAATTTTCATCGAGGGCTGGATTTTCATCCTTCTGGGACTCGTGGTCTATCTTGGGACGGCTCTCGCAGGTCTAAGCACCGCAAAATGGTACACTACGAAAATATTCGGCCTAGCACTTGCAACTATCATCATCATAGTGACTTTCACACAGTGGCAGCTTGTCTGGACTTTTGTATCAATTACCATCGGTATTTTTATTTTACTTTTACAAATTATCGGCTTATTCCTGAACAGAGAATTTTGACCGGAGGGACATCGTTATGAGATTAAAAAATAACTTAAAATACATTGTGACGCCTGCCAAAATCTTTATGACAGTTTTAATACTGCTGTTCGCTGTGCTGATAGTGCAGGGTATTATCATCGCAACGGAAGATATATTTACTGAAACAAAACGCAGACAGACTAAGCCTAAAGAAGAAGCAACTAAGGAGGAAAAACGAATCAGCAGAATAAGATATTCGGAAAAAGAGTTTTTGCCCGATGGTACAATCCACCTTATCTACAGGCCGGAACGTAAACCGGGCAGAGTGGACGAATCTGAGATAATGCAGATATATGATGCTAACGACAAATTGCTCTGGCAAGGCCCAAGTAGTAGAAGACCCTACAGTCATCTTTCCTGGGCTGGGCGGCTAAACAGCTATAGAAGGGACTTTACACAGCAGAGGATGAGACAGTTGCAAATGATTACGCCTGAGCTTTCACGAACTCTCGAAGTCCCTGTTCAATCCGAACAGCAAGTTATCCAGATTTGGCGTTATAATCCGGCGAAAAATTACTTCATAGGTTATGATACCGACAGTAAAAAAATAGGTTACATCGGCTCAACGGGATTTACTAATTCAATAATAGAAACAAAATCATTGGGCAAATTCAGGTCCTTTACCGCCTGGTGTCCGCAGGACTCTTTCAGCCCGACTTTGTTGTGGCAGACACAAAGATGTATTTATCAAATCAATTTTGAAAAACAAAAGGTAGAGCTGCTCTTTGAAAGTACCGATTCTGATATTGAAACGATGAGTCAACACGCATGGAAGGATATCACTCCCGGCAAAGAAGGCTCTACAGACTATGAAACATACAGACCTTTGCTTCACTGTGTAACCAAAGACGGCAAGCATTACTTAATAATGAGCGAACCCAAGCAGCAGCTTACAGTTACTATTCCAAAGGATTGGGAAAGTTGGATGGGTAATCAATATCAATTTACGGCCACAAGAGAAGCTATTTTTATGTGGCGCTATTGGGTCGAGTCAAACCGTCCTCCGGATTACAGCAAATCCCCGAAACTTTTTCAGCAATGGTTACGTAATTTCCGAAGCCAGCCTCAGAAACATTGGGTCGAGCTTTACAGAGTTGATAACCAAGGTAGTTTTGAATTGCTTAATCACTATGGTTGGACCATACCCGCCCTGTCTGAAACGGTCATCGAAACCTGGGACTTTAGAACGCCGGCTACACGTTTTGT
>CAZVUF010000346.1:0-2263 GCA_964629355.1 uncultured Pirellulales bacterium
TGGTAACTATTACCGCCAAGGTGACTGATGCCGATGGTGTTGCGGAAGTCACGCTGCTATACCAGATTGTTGATCCTGGCGGTTATATCCCCTTGGGTTTCCCTGACTACACGACAAATCCTGCTTATGAAAACCCTGCAAACTGGTCGAGCATTGCTATGCACGATGACGGACTTAGCGGAGATGAGACGGCTGGTGATGATATTTACGCCGTGCAATTGCCTGCCTCTTTACAGGTCCACCGTCGGCTTGTGCGTTATCGTATCCGTGTTATGGATGGTACATCACGTTCTTTGGTTGTACCCTACGGTGACGACCCTCAACCTAATTTCGCTTACTTTGTTTATGACGGTGTGCCCTCTTGGAGGGGAGCAATCAGGCCGGGCGCCGGTGGTTCCGAAGGCCAAGTTGTTGAGTACAGTACAGAGGTCTTAACTTCACTGCCGGTTTATCATCTGATATCCAGAAGAAGTGACGTTGAAAACTGCCAATGGAATCCGAGTTACGACAATGCCGATTATCGCTTTTATGGTACATTGGTCTACGACGGTGAGGTTTATGATCACATCCGCTATCGTGTCCGTGGGCAATACTCGACATTTCGCTGGGGCAAAAACAAATGGAAACTCAATTTCAATCGTGGCCATTATTTCCAGACGAAGGACGACTATGGCAATAAACGCGAAGTAAAATGGAACAAAATGAATGTCGGCACCGGAGCCTGTCCATGGTTTAAGTTTCCGCATCCCGACGGACCTTGGGACCGAGGCACTGGCGGAATGTTACTGAACGAATGTATGGCACTGCGTTTATATAATATGGCCGGTGAACCCGCCAGCAAGTCACAGTATTTTCACTTCCGCGTGATTGACGATGCGTCTGAAGCCGGGTCTAATCAATATGATGGTGACTTCTGGGGTTTGTATTTTGGTTTCGAGCATGCCGATGGCTCTTTTATTGACGAGCATGAATTACCGGACGGCAACATCTATAAGATGGATGGGAGACCCTATGATCAGGGTAAACTCAATCAGGGGCCTACCCAGATAGCGGATGGTTCGGATGTAGTGAGTTTTGTACAAGAATATAACAGCGCACGAGACGTATCTTGGTGGCAGGATAATGTTAACCTTGACTGGTATTACGGCTATAGGGCGGTAAGTATAGCTATCAACAACTCCGATCCTCGTGCTGAACAGAACGCTTTATATTATCATAACCCAGAAACTAATAAATGGTCGATCCATCCGTGGGATTTGGACCTTTCCTATGAATGGGGCAGCCATTGGGTCGATCTCGGCTATAATTATTTGTCCGGGGCTTTAAATTATCAGCAGACGCAAATTGACATGGAAAACCGCGCTCGTGAGCTTTTAGATCTGCTGTTCAATGCCGACCAGGTATGGCAATTGGTCGATGAGATGGCTTCCATTATTAGTAATCCATCAGGTGAACCGTCGTTTGTTGAAGCCGAACAGGCCATGTGGGAATACCACCCTCGTATGAATTACCCGGGACTCTGGTACGAACACAACGAGTTTCTGACAACCAAGGATTGGGCTGGCATGATCGAGTACTACAAGACATTTCTTTCACCCGTTGGTTTCTCAGATGTTACTTACGGCAGCTTTGGTGTCCACGCTCTTGTCAACGATGCTTTTGATCCGGATATACCTGATATGCCTACAGTTACATATACTGGTTCTGCGGGATACCCACTTAACGACCTTACCTTCGAGACCAGTTCCTTCAGCGACCCACAGAGCAGCGGCACCTTCGAGGCCATGAAATGGCGCATCGCTGAAGTAGAATCCGACTCTCAATATGAGCCTACTCCTGCTCCTGCTCCTACTTCTATCCCTTCGGACATCATCGTATTACTGGAGCCGGAGAGCCCGGATTGGAAATACTTCAAAGGTAATACAGGGGAGCCTTCCAGTCCTGTCGACGCCTGGCGAAAGATGAATTTCGATGATAGCTCGTGGTCCGAAGGCCGAACCAGCATTGGCTTCGGTGACTTCGATGACAACACCATCCTCAACGATATGCGGAATAACTACTCCACGATATATCTGCGGCACAAGTTTATCGTTTCAAATATAAACGAGATTGGAGCGTTCGTATTGGGGGGCTATGTCGATGATGGATGTATTGTCTGGATTAACGGTACGGAGGTAGCTCGGCTATATGTTTCAGATGGCTTTAAGGCTTACAACGATTTTGCCAATAATCATGAGGCAGAGTGGGAGCAAGTTACGCTGCC
>CAZVUF010000347.1:0-2234 GCA_964629355.1 uncultured Pirellulales bacterium
CAGCAAGGCCCTTACACTCCCGAAAGTCTCGCAGGGCTGACCGGCTTTTCGGCTCGTCTTCGACAATCAAAATTGTGGTTTTTTCCGCCATCGTGTTTCTGAATAAATTATAGCCTGTGCATGGCCGTTCGTTCAGTAAATAGTATGTAAAAACTTCGAACTCGGTTCCAGGGGATTCCATAGCTGCCCAAGGCCATGCTGACAGAACTAACACTTATAGGACCATAAACACCCATCTTCGGATATATGGGACAGGGGATTTTTGCGTATTATCCTTTGTCTCAGGCTAAAACGGGAAAGTGAGGGTTTTGGATTAAGTCACCCCCGGAATGTGACGAAATGGGACCTAATCGCATATCTTTTTGTATTTGGGGAAGCAGAAGCGTAAGGAAAGTGTTTATAGGGGCAGTAGTTATTTAGGGGAAAACGGTATGGACAAGCAGAAAAGAAAAAATTGCCAGTGGACTAGGTCTGCATTGACCACGGTCATAGTGGGCATGATGTTGTTGTCATTTGCCCATTTTGCCGCCGCAGTGCAGGATACAGGGACGTATCACTACAAAATGGTTTCGTCGCTGGAATATAGCGGCAAGGGCCAGCTCAAGAATCGCAACGAATCATGGTTTACGGTTGACAAGGAGCCTTTGTCTGATAACAAGGTTCAGTACTCGATTTGGACTGATGATTCCAGCTCCGATGCAAGCGGTTTTGGAAGCATATCATTTGTGCTTGACCGGGCCAACAGAGAGCTTGTGACGAGCAATGGTAATCTGAACTTTTTTCAGATGATACATAACCGTTGCGCACAATCCCTGGAAAAAGTTGCCGCAGACAACGTTGGCAAGACATGGAAACAGTCCTTTGACCTGTCTTTCCTCGATGCCTCGTTGCCTTCGGAGTTGAAGTTGACCGTAACGGCCGTTGAGCTGAATACGAGTGTATTAGGGAAAATGGTCGCGGTCAGAGCATTATCTGAACCTTTCACCTTCGAGACGACCGGCATAGGAGACAAGGTAGACAAGGTAAAATGCAAGATTAACTCAGTGTATGTCTTCGACCCCTCGATCGAACAAATCTATATGAGTATATCGGTCTTTGAGGGCACGACAAACGTCAACGGGTTCAAGGAAAGCATCAGACATGAGCTGGCCACTTACATGACTGACGATTCAGCGGTACCAGTCGACTTTGCCGGCCTTGGCAAGGAATTCGAAAAACTTGTCAGGAAGGTCGGGCTTACCAATAAGGATATGAAGATAACCAAACCCACCGAGCTTCCCAAGTGGGTTCGTCGTGATGCCCTGCGGGTCATCGGGTTAGCTGATACCTGTGCGGCATTAGCCTGCGAAGGAGCGCCAAACCCGGTGGTTACTGTGTGTATCCCGGCCGGCCGGATGGTTGCGATGCAGGGACTTGGACACATAGCCGGCTCGTCCCAGCTTGGCACGGTTGCCATGTCGCTGGCAAAGAGTATCGGCCCCATCGGTTCTATGAAAATAGCCGTAGCTCCCGGAATTATGGGCCTGAGCGCTATGCAGGCCGGCGCTGTAGGCGGTGGTGTAGCTGGTGGTGTAGCTGCCGGTGGAGGCGGAGGCGGTGGTTCCGATGGAGCACGCAGCCCAAGTTCGCCTTAATTCTGAATTCTTATAGCTCAAAAACACAGTGCTGCCGGTCGTGCAAGAGACACGACCGGCAGCACTTTTTATATCTGCTTTTAGCAGTCTTTGGTGCTTAGAACCACCCGGACCGAGAGTCTCTCCGGTGGACCGGTGGAACCGTGACTTGAAGGCAAGGCGTGTCTTGGTCAGCGGAGGAGAACCCATGGAGAGACTTAGACTTGGATGTAAGTCCGGTTTGGCTGAAGAGATGCGTTACGTATGTTTATTCGTGTAGGAAATGGAATGTTCGATAGGCGGTCACTGTTATTACGGCAGTACTCCACCGGAATTGTATGCAGCCACCTCTAAGTCGCTGAAGAGGTAGAGATGAATTGAGGAAGTTTGCGAAAATTTTTTAAAATTAGTGTTCCGAAACTACCTATACCATTTCTTCGCATAGCGGTAAGATCCTCACGCGATTTTTTTATTATATTGGATATGCTTTTATTACTCTTTCCCCCAACCCTCATCTTTACAAGCACCTGCGGCAGATAGGTAACATCGACCTTGAGCTTTCCTAAAACCCGCATCATAAAATCATAATCGGCCGCAATCTTAAAAGATGTATCAAAATAA
>CAZVUF010000348.1:0-2222 GCA_964629355.1 uncultured Pirellulales bacterium
TGACCATACAACTCTTTGCTGTCATCTATCGCTTTGCCTGTGTAGTCGAGCAGCCAGTATGCACCCCCAAACTGCTTGTCCACAAAGTGCTGCATTAGATAGTCAAAGGAGCGTTTAGCCATCTCCAGGTATTCATCATTTTTGCTGAATCGATATGCCGCTGAGTATGTCCACAAAATCCGGGCGTTTAGCACAAGGCCCTTAGGAGCATCCCTTACAATGGTCCCGTCATTAGACATCCTACCGATAAAGCCGCCATACTTATTATCCTGGCACTTCTTTATCCAGAAGGGGAGAATATCCTGTTCTAATTCATTTTGAACGGCTTTTAGAAAATTCCCGACTTGTCCTTTATTAATCATTATGTTTGAACCTCCAGCATATCCTTCACAGACCAGAGAGAAGATTGCAGCCGCCACTGTTAGAAATATCAGAACTGTACTCGAAACTTGATATTCTTCGACCCGGCTCTGGACGGGCTGGATACTTAATACTTGTCGAGCATTGAGTATCAAGCATCGGCAAACGGGCTTAATCATTCTCCAGCTTGTCATACCAGTTCCTCTTCAGGAAAATCGAGGTAGCGACCAGAACCGCGACGGAAATCCACATGTTCCTGTAACTCCTGATGAGCAAGTATGTCGGGATCAGTACAAGCGTAAGCTGCCAGATAATGCCAACGGCTACGTTGATCATATCGCGGCCAAAGGCGGTGTTGGGCCTGAAACCAGAGTCTTCCTTCATCACCTTCTCGCGTATCGGTCCCCAGAAGCCCCACGGCCGAACCTGCCTGTAGAACTTCTTCAGCACCTCTTCGTCATCCGGCTCCGTGAGCAGGCTAACCACAACCGATACTGCGAAGCTAATCGCCAGGATTATCGGGAATAAAGCCATATTGCGTTCGAGACTCCAAAGGGTCGACTGGTCTCTCAAGGCCAATGGCAGGGGCAGTAAAATCGCTGCAGTGATTCCGGACATCATACCGCCGAAGTAACCCATTCCATTGAACCGCCACCAGTACCACTTTAGAACGTTCGCTGCAGTATAGCCACCAAGTAGACCATTGACTATCCATTGGGTAACCGTATTGACCGACTTTGTCATCAAGCCGAATAATATGCCTATGATCACTATAATAATCGAACAGATATAGCTTGCATAAACGTACCTTTTTTCAGGGGCATTCGGTTTGATATGTTTCTTGTACAGGTCGTTGACGACATAAGATGCCCCCGCGTTAATAGTGGCGGTAAATGTGCTCATGAAGGCCGCCAGCAGGCCTGCCAACACAAGTCCGATGAGCCCGGGCGGCAGGTAGTCGCGGATAACGTTGGGCAGGACTTTCTCAGCATCAAAACCTCCACCCATCGCCAGAATCTGATCCTTGAAGAAGACCAGCCCAAGAATGCTAATGCCGACGACCATCAGATATCGTGGGAAAAACAGCACCACAGAGACAAAACCACTCATCTTTGCGGCTTCCTTCGGGCTTCGGGTCGAAAGGATTCTCTGCATATCGTAGTTGGGCGCTGGGCCTGCGGTGCTGTTCAGTATTCCCTTGAACATCATTATCATGAAGAAGATGCCGAACAATTCCCAGCCATCTTGGGCAATTTTATCGTTGAGTGAGGCAATGTGCTGTGACCAGTCGAGATTCAGTTTCCAGCCGAAGAATAAATTGTTCCAGCCTGCTGGTACGGCGGCGTTTATCTGAGCACCTGTCGTTTTTTGGAACGCGACAATTGCGATGAATATAGAGCTTATCGTCATCAGGATATACTGAATCACGTCTGTGACGGTGACGCTGAGCATGCCGCCGAAGATGACATAGATTGACGTAATGCCCATCAGTATAATTGCATAAGTGTTGTCCGAGAGGTCCCAGGGAAAGAATATCCCTGCGAATTTCCCCATACCCCTGAAATCATAAGCGAGCATCCCCATGACGGAGATGATCGCAAAAATGACAACGCTGATGTGCGATAATCTGGCCCCTTGGCTCGTGCCAAATCGCGTGGTGATCCATTCGGCGCCTGTCATCACGTTGGAGCGTCGCAGCCAGGTCGCCAGGAATATCATCAGGAATATCTGGTTGAAGACCGGCCAGACCCAAGGCAGAAAAATTCCCTTCAACCCGTAGACAAATATGGTCATCACAAGCCACATTGTGCCCGTGATGTCAAACATACCTGAGGCGTTGGCCACGCCAAGGACGTACCAGG
>CAZVUF010000349.1:0-2222 GCA_964629355.1 uncultured Pirellulales bacterium
AAAGCATTACAACTGCTGTGGTAATCCCGCATTGCAGTAAAATTCCGGGTATTTCCTTGATTTTGACTTCTCTGTATACAACAACCGCCAGTATGAAAGCATAAACAACAGCAATAGCTGCAGCTTCTGTCGCCGTAAAAATCCCCCCTAAGATGCCGCCCAAAACGATAATTATAAGCAGCAGGCTTAATATCGCCCGCCTAAATGTCCTGAAAATCTGCTTAAGACCGGCCTTGTCACCGGCACCGTAATTTCTTTTTTTACTGATAATTCCGCTGGCCAGCATCAATAACAAACCAAAGACTATCCCAGGCAGGATACCTGCCATAAACATAGCAACAATGGATACTCCTCCACCGGCCACAAGCGCATAGACAATCATAATATTACTCGGCGGAATCATCAGTCCTGTGGTAGCAGCTGTGGTTGATACAGCCACATTAAAATTTTTGTCATATCCTTTTCTATTCATCTCTGGAATCATAAAGCCGCCTATAGCTGATACCGCAGCGACCGCAGAGCCGGAAAGAGCACCAAAAAGCATACAGGTTAATACATTAACGTATGCCAGCCCGCCCGTGAATCGGCCCACCAGAGTGCTGGCAAAATCTATAAGCCTGCGAGCGATTCCTCCCTTACCCATAAATAAGCCGGCCAAGATGAAAAATGGTATGGCAAGAAGCGAAAAGGAATTAATTCCTGTTGCCATACGTTGAGCAATTATATCTGAAGCGCTGTTAACCGAGCCCATTACATACATACCGGTCAAAAATGTCGAGATCCCGATACTTACAGCAATCGGCACATTTATTAAAAGCAGGAAGATAAAACTAATCGTCAGGATTAGAACCGGTATACTCATATTGAATAATCCTTTTTAGAGTTTAGTCTGTTTTCCCTGTAACGTATTGATTATTTCTGCAATCATCTCAATTGAAAAGATAACGATGAAAAAGCCGCTGATAGGCACAGCAAGATAAACATAACCCCATTCGACCTTCAGCGCGGCTGAAGGCTGTCCATTCAAGAGCGCAGAAGAAACAAGTCTATAACCCCCATATACCAAAACGAGGCTCGCAAAAAGAGCGACGAGCAAATAAACCACCAACTGTCCTATTGTTTGCCATCTTTGATTTAACTTACCCACAAAGTAATCAACCCCCAGATGACTTCTTCGAATAAATCCTATACTGGCGCCGAGCAACGAAACCCATATCAAAAGCATTCTTGCAAGCTCTTCAGTCCACGGACTTTGATGTCCCAGAACATATCTTGTAAAAACTCCCCAGACTACATCAATTACCAAAAAACCCGTAACCAGTATAACCGCCAATTCAAGGGCCTTAATAAGCCATGCATTTAACTTTCGAAAGACATCAAGCATAATTACTGAACCTTGTTAATTTCATCGATCAGTTCGCCGACTTCCGTACCCTTATAGGATTCGTACATCGGCTTTACTTTCTCCCTGAAAGGTGCTTTATCAGGATGAAACAGTTTTACACCATGTTCCTGAACTGTTTTTAATGCGTTTTCCCTGGTCTCTTTCCATAGTTGTTTTTGGTACTCTACCGATTCATTGGCGGCCTCCTGTACCATTTGTTGCACATTTGCGGGTAGTTTGTTCCATGTTTTCGTGCCGATAAGAACTATGTCGGGAACCATTGTGTGCTCATCAAGGCTGTAATACTTGCAGACCTCGTAATGACCGGAAAGATAGAAGCTCGGCGGATTGTTTTCAGCCCCGTCAACAACTCCCTGCTGTAATGAGGTGTATAACTCACCCCAGGCAATGGGCGTCGGTGACGCACCCAGCTCCTTAATCATCTGCATCGATGTATTGCTTTCCTGAACTCTGATTTTCATTCCTTTAAGGTCTTCCGGTGTCAAAACCGGTTTTGTTTTGGTGTAAAAACTTCTGCTGCCGGCATCATAATAGCATAAACCCCTGAGGTCCACATTTTCACCTGCTTTTTTGAGCTTCTTTCCAATCGGTCCATCCAATACGTTCCATAGGTGCTCTTTGTCTCTGAAAAGATAAGGAACACTAAAAATACTGAATGACGGAATGAAACTTTCCAGCGGCGAAGTAGAGACCTTTGTCATATCGAGCAAGCCCATCTGGACCTGCTCAATCATTTCACGTTCGGATCCTAACTGCTCGCCCGGATATACCTGTAGAATTACCTTTCCGCCGGATTTTTCCTTGAGCTTCTCGGCCA
>CAZVUF010000350.1:0-2210 GCA_964629355.1 uncultured Pirellulales bacterium
TCGTGGTAAGCCCCGTGGTGCCAAGGTATGCCTGCCACAAAGTTCGATTGCCCTCGGTCAACATCGGCACAGACTCTGCAAAGTCTTCCGCTACTGCCACGGTTGCCGCCGAATTGGGGTCATTGGCGAGAAAAAGCGGTAAGTCACCCTCACTGTCCGTCAAAGAAGCCTGTATGCGCCACGGATCGCCGTCGGCCCAGAAGTAGGCGTAAACCGCGTAGTCATCCTGAGGTACGGTAATCGACGTCATTAGACGCGGGCAATCTTCTGTGTTGAGGTCCGCCTCCCAGCTACCGCCAGACTCGAATATAGTGCCCTCATTTGCAAACGCTCGCTTGCGCCAAAGACCATCGGCACCGCTGCCAGCGGTTCCCGGATCATCGGCCGTAAAAACTTCGCCCGTGGCTAATGTGGTGTTGCCAGCCTCACCATCAGTCGCATCGACATAAATGATCTTGGCTGAGACATAACTTGTGCATGTTAGACTTAGCACAAAAACAAAGGAAAACAAACAAATAAATTTCCTACACATAATATTCCTCCTTCATAAAAGCTAAACCAACTATACAGGTATCTTGGCTACACACCAAAACACCAGTTGCCTTTGATGAGCATTTAGGCTCTCAATTTTAGCAACGCCCATCTCCGACAACCTCCATGAAAAATACATTAAAACCTTACACCCTCACTCAATTTTGAGAACAGAATTTTTGGGGTTTGGTTTTATACCTCCTTCCTTAGAAACCCTATATGGCTTCTAATTGAAATGTAAAAACACTTACTTTGCAGAACACAGACTGCTCTGCTTGGGCGGCTTCACACAAGCCACTTCCGCGCTCATCCTGAAATTTGTGCCCAGGAAATAAAAAATTATAGAGTCTGATTAAGTAATTTGTGTTATTTCAAATACTTTAAACTCAACAAAAAACCTTTCAGGCCCTACACATAAAATACACCACAAAGCGAAAACCGCGTGGGGCCTACACATTAAAACCAGTATAGGCCCCCCGAGTTGGTTGATAATACTTAACGCTTGGGCTAACCACTACTGCTCAGAAGCAGGAAGAAGTAGCCCGATATCATCAACGTATAAATCACCTGCACTACCAGGCTGTGTACTGGCTCTATCACCAACACCAATGAACATCTTTGTAATCGCCTGCAGATTCACGCCAGTAAAGTCTGCCAGTGGGATATCCCACTCCGTGTAGGTGCCGATGGCAGTTGCAGCAGGATCAGGATTTGTGACTACTGCACTGTTACCTGCACTATCCTGCAGCACCACATAAAGCTGCTCACCAATGTTGCTTTCTATGCCGATATCCTGTGACTGCCACCCACCTGTGCCGGAGGTAGTAACATTCGAAAATTCGGCTGTGCACACCGCATCAGGATTATCGCTTGACAAGCATAAGCCTATATAGACATCCGTAAGCATAACGATATCCATAGAACCCAGCGTTGTCCAGTTAGAGCCGTTAGCTGAATACTCGCCGGTAAATGTGTTACCGCTGCGGGTTAATCTGACCCATTGTGGAGCGGTGATCCCGGCTTCTGTAACTAGATCAGTACCAGCATTCGTTTCAGTACGGTATTGGAAGTTAACTCCACTACCAAAGGTTACGACCATGGCAGCATTTGTAGAACCGGGTTCCAGCGACTCACGAATCATAACTCCCGCCTTGGCTCCCGGGGCAGGGTTATCGTTAGGGTCGTCGGTGTTAGCAGTAATACTGACTACCCTTGCAGTTATGCTACCAACACCAGAAAGCTGTTTATAGGCGAAGTGGAACTGGTCAGCCTCACCTGCGATGTCCCCACTACGGGCGGTCATTATGATTGGTGGACCTTCTGTGAAGCTGCCGTCAGATGCCAGTATGCCTCTGAACCATAGCGATAAAGAAGTAGCACCTTTTGCGGTCCAATCCTGTGCATCTGCCCATTCGCGTTCGGCTTCGGAATAAAGCAATGTTCCGGTCTGTTCGTAGTCGGTACCCTCATTTACAGTACCATCGTTGTCATATCGCAGGTACATGGATTGATGGCCACGGTTAATTATAGTCCTCTCGGCAAACGGAGGATCAAGGTGCCCAACAGTCATACCGGTATTATTCACAAAGTAATCTCCCCATGTATCGTATATCCTGTTAGCACCGTCGTTATAGTCTTCAAAATCATCCACAACAATATAGTCTGCTGTCGTAAAGCTC
>CAZVUF010000351.1:0-2196 GCA_964629355.1 uncultured Pirellulales bacterium
GGAGCTCCGGTCCGTATTATCTCTATACTAAGAACGAATTTTGGATACCAGAGAAAAACAACGTGCTGAATGATTATTTCCCGCGCAGAACAAATATCGCTCTTAACTATTTCAAATCCCAGGGTCTGTATCCGAATGTTGATGCACCGAGCTTCAACATTAATGGTGTCTATCAGCATGGTGGTCATGTTTCATCTTCTGCCAGACTCACATTAACGGCTCCTGCAGGAACAATCTACTATACCCTCGATGGCTCCGACCCACGTTTGCCGGGGACATCGGTCACCGTCAGCGGTATTTCACCTGCTGCTGTTAGATATTCCGAGCCTGTCATGCTAACTAAGAGCATACACGTAAAAGCACGGGTGCTGGATGGTAACACCTGGAGCGCCATTAATGAAGCGACCTTTACTGTCAGCCCAGTGGCAGAAAATCTGCGTATCACCGAGATTATGTACAATGAGCTGACAAACATTGGTACACAGACCATAAACCCGAATTTAGTAAGATTCACCCCATTAGAGACCTGGACTATTTCGGATGGGTCCCAGAGGCCATTAGAGTCTCTAACGGGGTTCACCAACGGAATTAACTTTACCTTCCCCTATATAGACTTTGCACTAAATGGATATACAGTAGTTGTAAAAGGCCTAACTGCCTTTACTGCTCAATACGCCACAAGCATCAATATGGCCAGCATTAACTTGGCAGCTTGGTCGGAGTAGGATTTGTACTATTTTGGATCGATAATCAACTATCTTAAGACCTAAAAAACAAAAACATAGAATATGCTCGTTTATATAAAAATCTCAATGCTCGGCCTGGTAGTTGTAATTTTCCTTACCTGTTTTGCTGACTTATCCTTATCGGCTGATAACCAGACGGGTATCCCTTTGGTCATTAACGAGCTGATGGCCTCCAATAGAAGCACTATACAAGACCCACAGGGCCAGTACGGTGACTGGATTGAGATTTACAACTTTGGTAACACAGCTATTAATGTCGGCGGCATGTACCTCACGGATGATTTATCTATGCCTACCAAATGGCAGTTTCCAATGAATAATCCCACCGCAACTGTTATCCCGGCACACGGGTATTTACTGATATGGGCTGATAACGATACAGCCGGTGTCGGCCTGCATGCAAACTTCAAGCTCGACGCTGGTGGCGAAAAGCTTGGCCTTTTTGATAGCTCTGCCACAGGTACCGACGGCAGCTCTTTGATTGACAGCATTACTTTTGGTCAGCAGACTACCGACATTTCTTATGGTCGTTATCCTGATGCCAACGATAACTTACAGTTTATGGCTACTCCGACACCGGGCAGGGCAAATAATAGCGGGTATATAGATGTTGTATCAGATCCCGAATTTAGCCACAAGCGTGGTTTTTATGATGAGCCTTTTTCTGTCAGCATTACGACCGAAACCGAAGGTGCCACAATATCCTATACCCTTGACGGCAGTGAACCATACAGTTTTGATCGTGGCTTACCGACGGGCATGGTCTATCGAAACCCTATTTCTATTAGCACAACTACGTGTCTGCGAGCAGTTGCTTTTAAAAATTCATGGCAGCCTTCCGGCATCATTACCCACACGTACATCTTTCTCGATAGTGTTATCCAGCAGGCCACAGACCCCGTTACTGGACGCCAGGTGACTCCGCCAGGCTATCCTACATCATGGGGTTCGGTCACCGGTGATTACCAGGTTGACCCCGATGTAGTTGGTCAGGATGGCAAGGATAAGTTTGGGGGCCTATATGCCAGGACAATCAAAGACGACCTTAAATCTGTCCCGACTATTTCTTTAGTGATGGAAAGAGACAATTGGTTTGGTCCCACCGGGATATACATCAATCAATCTCAGGATGGTACCGAGCGTGTGTGTTCAATGGAGTGGATAGACCCCAACGACGAGGGGGGATTCCATGTTAATTGCGCGATAGCCATGCAAGGGGGTGCCGATACTACTAATCCCGCCGCCGGTACGAGCCTAGACCGATGGAAGGTTTTCAAACTCTCGATGCGTCCAAGGTTCAAAACCACTACCGATGACGGCAAGCCAACCGGTGGTCCTTCGCAGTTGAATTACAAGGTCTTTCCCGACTCGCCGATCGAAAACTTCGACACCTTTGTGCTTGACGCTGTTCTAAGTAATGCCTGGAACCACAGTGGTCAGCATTTTTGGC
>CAZVUF010000352.1:0-2196 GCA_964629355.1 uncultured Pirellulales bacterium
GGTAAGCTCCACCATCGGTAAAAGTTGGAGAACCTGAGCCACAATCATTAACCAGCGTAAAGTCCGTTACGCTTCCGTCAGTAACATTCAATAATGGATTTCCGTCCAAATCCTCAACAGTCAAATCATCAATTCTTAACTCAGAACAGCAGAATCCCCAAAATGCAATAGTCCCTAATTTAAGGTAGTTTTGGTCTGATATGTTAAGAATCCCTCTTATCGGCCCCATACACAATCCGAACAAGGCATATAATCTCTGTATATTAGATGATACCCCTGTTACCTCTGTCCACGTTGCAATAACATTACCATAAAGTTTATTCCGTCCATACATTCTCGGGACATCCAATCCCTGCCTTTGCAGTGTTTGGGGGTCCCATCCAAAGGTCTGAGAATATTCACTACTATTAGGCATCGTCGCTGAAGGCAATTTTGGCATAGGCGTCAAACTGTTTATGAGCATACCTCCCGCTGCCGCTATCGCTACCGTATATGCCAGCCCAAGCGTCGTTAAACCTACTTTTCCTATCGTAAATGTTGTCCCTGCCCCACCGGGCAAACCCGCCGCTATATGCGGTGCTACCAGCATTACAGCTACCATCAGGACAATGTTTAATACATTTTTCCCGCTATCGCTCTTGCCTACGAATGGCACTATTACAACAAAATCACAATCGCTTAGTTTGTAAGTATCCCAAAAGCTCTGAGGGATGATAAGGCCGTTTACGCTGATTTTTATAATCTCATCAGCTTTTTCATATTCTAAATCAAGTCCGTGTTTCTTCTTTATCTCTTCAAAAAAAGACCTGCCTATATCGTAAAGATATTGCCCTTTGTATTCGACAATCTCTATTTCCCTCTTATCCCTTTGGAAAGGATTATATACCTTTACTACCTGCATATCTGTAAAATCCATCAATTCTTTTGGCTAATATCTTATGGTCCAACCTCTGCACAGCAA
The DNA here is from genome assembly GCA_964629355.1 of uncultured Pirellulales bacterium. Classification (GTDB taxonomy): domain Bacteria; phylum Planctomycetota; class Phycisphaerae; order Sedimentisphaerales; family Anaerobacaceae; genus CAZVUF01. Next base: position 962 of record CAZVUF010000352.1, read on the forward strand.
CAGAGCGTTGGCGCATAATATGTATAAAATGTTTACAGTCCTCCATAACAAAACCGCAATGGTCAACAAAAGGCGGCGTAACTCTAAATGTTACAATGCAGTATGGCTCCGGCCTATCAAGTTTAACAAACTCATTGTCTCTCTTGTCTCTTATTGCTATATCCTGCCCCTTCGTATCCTCCGGCGTTAAGTCCAACGGTAGATGCTGACCTACACGTTTGCCAAGTTCTATACATAACCCCCAACAATCATAAAATTCCGGCCCCCTTCCGCCGAGCTTAAATGGCTTACCAAGCAAATCTTCATAAATAAGCTTAGGCAATTTTCACGCCTCCAGATTTCAGTCCGACAAAACCACCAAAATGCTCTGTATTGTCATTTGTTCTGCAATTAGCAAGCGTCCTGTTGCAGCTACCCTCGCTATGCCCACATTCAACACTTCCATACTTCCACCTACAATGAAGAGCCAAATATCGGTAAAGCGGACACCTTTGCCTCAGCAAACTCGGCGCTCCGAGCGAAAATGATACAAAATTAACGTCTGCACTACACGCCAGTACATCAAAAGTCATTTCAAGCTCTGAGTAATCCTCCTCTATAAGCTGATGATTAACTATCGTTATCGTTACCGTTGAGCCAATACCGCCGTTCAAATCCTCCAAATATGGTTGTATCAACCGCGATATATTGCTAACCCTTAATTCCAGCGTAGGTATCTCTCCCTGCGATGCGTATTTTGTCGGCTCAAGCTCAAAATTGAAAGCTGTATATGTATTACCGTTATAATCCACATCTTCCGTATTGCGAACTAATCTGATGGTCGTCTCCCCTTCATTGTTAAGAATAATATCCAGCAGAATCAGCCACGGGGAATCGCTGCTAAGCTTATTCTTTTCGCTTATCAGATTTTGGCTTAAAGACTTCATCTCTACGGTCTGTCAACTTGCACAAGCTCGAAACTTGCTCTCCAGTGATTTACCGGCACTCGTGGGTCGAGTGGTTGAATCCTCATATCTATCGGTGCTGCAAACCTCACATTATACGTCGTCCCATCCTGAGTATTCTCCCACTCAAATTCCTCGGCTCCGTAATTCACAGTATTCTCTTCAAAATCCAGCAAATCGTCTTTATCGTCGTCTGTGAGATTTTCCAACACAATCGTCCATATTTTAGGCACCCAAGTAAATCGCGCCCTTGTCAGAACCTTGCCCCCCTCAAATGCGCTCCTGATAGTA
>CAZVUF010000353.1:0-2185 GCA_964629355.1 uncultured Pirellulales bacterium
CGTTGTAGGCAGATTGCCACCGTAAATCGACGAGCAGCCGGTCGCATTTCCGATAAAGCAGCGGTCGCCGAACAACTGCGTCAGCAGCTTGACATACGGCGTCTCACCGCAGCCGGCACAGGCGCCGGAGTACTCAAACAAAGGTTCGATCAACTGGCTGCCCTTGACGCTCGCCGCTTTGAAGAGCTTTGGGTCGGTGTTCAGTATCGAGAGGAAATATGCGTAGTTCTCGCGCTCAGCCTGCCGCAGCGGCTCTTGCAGTGACAGGTTGATAGCCTTTCGTCCGGTTGGCTGTTTCTTTTCGTCCTTTTCCTGCGCAGGACAGGCCTGTACGCATGCTCCGCAGCCGGTGCAGTCCTCCGGAGCCACCTGAACGGTGAATTTCATACCAGCAAATTCCTTGCCCTTTGCATCGGCGCTCTTAAAAGTCTGCGGAGCACCTTCAAGGTATTTCGGGTCGTACGCCTTTATCCGGATGGTCGCATGCGGACAAACAAAAGAGCACGTCCCACACTGTATGCAAACGTTCGGCTCCCATACGGGGATATTGACGGCGATGTTGCGCTTCTCGAATTTGGTCGTGCCCGTTGGAAACTTGCCGTCAGCCGGCAACTTACTCACAGGCAATTTATCTCCACGAAATGCTATAAGCTCTGCGGTAACTTCCTTTACAAAATCGGGAGCATCATCCGGAACCGGCGGGCGCATCTTTATCTTGCTCGTCACCTGGTCCGGAACCTTTACTTCGTAGATTTTGTCGAGTGCCGCATCAACAGCAGCATTATTCATTTGGACAACCTTCTCGCCCTTTTTGCCGTAAGTCTTTTTTATCGCATCTTTAATTGCAGTTACAGCCATTTCAAGAGGAATAATATTACCTATCTTGAAAAACGCCGTCTGCATAATAACGTTTATCCTGCCGCCGAGTCCAAGCTCGCCAGCAATGCCAATTGCATCAATAACATAAAATTTCAGCTTCTTGTCGATGATTTGCTTTTGGACCTCCTGCGGCAAAGTGTCCCAGACCTCGTCCTTGCCATAACTGCTGGTCAGCAGGAACGTTGCTCCTTCACGTGCAGCGGAAAGCATATCATATTTTTCCAAGAAAGCTGGATTATGGCACGCAACAAAATCAGCTTTGCCAACAAGGTAAGGCCTTTGGATAAGCTGCTCGCCAAACCGCAGATGTGATGTGGTCATTGCACCGGCTTTTCTGGAATCGTACACAAAGTAGGCCTGGGCGAAATTATCTGTTAACTCGCCGATAATCTTTATAGAATTTTTATTCGCACCAACTGTACCATCCGAGCCGAGCCCATAAAACATCCCGGATAAGAGTCGTTCACTGGTAACCTCAAAAGACTCATCAACTTCCAGGCTGGTATTCGTTACATCGTCTATGATGCCCACTGTAAAACCATTTTTGGGCTTCGCAGCATCAAGATTATCAAAAACAGCTTTCACCATAGCCGGCGTAAAATCTTTCGAGCCGAGGCCGTATCGGCCACCTACAATTATCGGATATTTTTCAAAAGCAGTTTCACCTTTGCCCATTGCCTCGCCGACGGCCGTTCGTATAATCAGATATAACGGCTCACCAATCGAACCCGGTTCTTTAGTCCGGTCCAACACCGCTATCTTCTTCGTAGTTTTTGGAAGCGCAGCGATGAAATCCTCAGTACTAAACGGCTGGAACAGTCTCACCTTCACCACACCTACTTTTTCGCCCTTTCCAGCCAAATATTCGACTGTCTCATGGGCTGTATCAGCCCCTGAAGCCATCAAAACAATTACTTTCTCCGCGTCCTTTGCCCCCACATAATCAAACAAACGGTACTGCCGTCCTACTATCTTAGCGAATTTGTACATCGTTTCCTGAACAATCTTCGGGACAGCCAGATAATACTTATTTACTGTTTCTCTTCCCTGGAAGTAAACATCGGGGTTCTGAGCTGTACCTGAAATCATTGGCCTATCCGGTGTTAGACCCCGCGCTTTGTGCCGTGCAACAAGCTCTTCGTCGATCATCGCGCGCATATCATCGAGAGTCAGCTCCTCGACCTTTTGAACCTCATGGCTTGTTCTAAAGCCGTCAAAGAAATGCAGGAAAGGTATCTGGCTGGCCAATGCTGCCTGCTGCGCGATAAGTGCCATATCCATCACCTCCTGAACGTTGCACGACGCC
>CAZVUF010000354.1:0-2165 GCA_964629355.1 uncultured Pirellulales bacterium
GGATACACACCCATATAGTAAAGCCGTAAATCCGGAATTGGCTTGATGGTCATCTCCAAAGATAACTGCTCGTTATTTTTCTTTGGTTTATCTATGTTGACAGAAGCTGTCCTGCCGGAAATCTCCTCACCATCTTTTATTATGCGATTAAGAGCAACGGAAACAGCAACTCTTGAGCTGTCACAGCCAATAAATCTGCGGTTTAGTCTTTGAGCAACAGCACAGGTTGTCCCCCCGCCCATAAAGAAGTCAGCAACGATGTCACCTGTTTTAGAAGAAGCCTTAATTATTTTTTCAAGCAGTGCTTCGGGCTTTTGGGTTGGATAGCCAATTCTTTCTCTGGACATAGCGTTTATAGTAGGAACGCTCCAAACATCGTGAGGAAGCCTTAGTGTTTTATCTTCACTTTTAGACTTGTCAGCAGCCATTGTTGCACTTTTCACACCAGTAGCAAGACGACGCAAAACTTCTTCTTCTCTTTTCTCCATAACATCGTATGGATCAAAAAACAACTCTTTAGTCTTAGAATAAAGTAAGATAATATCGTGTTTTCTGTTCCATCTACTGTCTATATGTATCCCCCAAGAATAATGCCAAACAATTTCATTTTGAAAATTATCGTATCCAAATATTTTATCCATTTCGGCTTTAATATAGTGCGAAGCGTGCCAATCGCAGTGAACATAAATTGAGCCGGTATCCTTTAAGACTCGTCTCATTTCCCAAAGTCGGGCATTTAGCCAAACAAGATAGCTTAGCAGGCCATCTTCCCACAAATCGTAAAACGTTCTTACCTCATTGTCATCACCCCACAGTTGATTATAGGTTCTGCCAGAGAAAAACGGCGGGTCGATATAAATAAGGTCAATACAATTTGAGGGCAATGCTCTTAATATATGCAGGTTGTCACCGAAAAATATAGCGTTGAGCGGAATCCTTTTACGGCCTGTCCCTAAATATCCGCCAGCTTCAGGTGAACCAAAACTGATTATATCTTCGGGGGTATTCGGCTGAAGGTAAGGAAGTTTCAAAAAGGGAAATACACTGTCAAAGGCCTTCTCTGGGTCAAAGCCCATTGGTGGATTAGTTTGGTCTGGAAGGTTATGGACACCACGTTTGCCTGCACGGGTCTTTATTGACTCAGTCTTAAATACAGTCTTTTGCTCAGGCAGTTTTTGCTCTTGGCTTTCCTTCTCAAGTTGAGCCAATTCTTCAATATCCTGTGTTGCCTTTGACCTGATATCCTCTTTGTGGTCTTTCATTTTATCTTCTTTTTTGTTTCTTTCGCAAAATCCGGATCGATAAGTTTCGCCCTTGTATCTGATTTGTTATACATTATTAAAACTATTCAGAATACCAAGTGCTTTCTCCGCCATTTGCTTACTTCTCCTTTACTTCTCCTTTACTTCTCCAAAAACAAAATCCGATTAGATTTTACCACCTAACCACTTGCAAAGCAAATAGCTTTGGATGAGTTTTCGTTAAATTGCCTATGATGGGAATAACATGAATTAGAGGGTGAAACAATCCCATGTTGATGATTGTGGGGTTTGAACCGGGAGTAAATATGCCATGGATGTAAAGCTCGATGGTTCGTGATTTTGGAGAAGTTGCTTCTTTTTGCTATGGGAAATGCTATAATGTCCTTTTTTGCATTTTGGTGAAATATTGATGAGTACTGAGCACATAAGAAATTTCTCGATAATAGCACATATCGACCACGGTAAAAGCACACTGGCCGACCGGATACTGGAGCTTACCGGGGCGGTGGATGCGCGTGATAAGAAAGACCAGATCCTCGATGACATGGAGCTTGAGCGCGAGCGTGGTATCACGATAAAAGCTTCTGCCGTCACCCTCAACTACGAGCACGACGGAAAAAAGTATATGCTAAACCTTATTGATACGCCCGGGCATGTGGATTTTCATTATGAAGTCTCACGTGCCTTGGCGGCATGCGAGGGAGCGCTTCTGGTGGTTGATGCGACCCAGGGTGTGGAGGCCCAGACGGTTGCCAATGCCCATTTGGCTGTTGAAAACAACGTGGAGCTTATCGGCGTGGTGAACAAGATAGACCTCCCGTCGGCTCAGCCCGAAATCGTCGCAGAGGAAATTGAGCACACAATAGGTATCAGGAAGAATGAATGTTTTCACATCAGTGCCAA
>CAZVUF010000355.1:0-2159 GCA_964629355.1 uncultured Pirellulales bacterium
GGCTGTCCAGACATATCACATCATCAATCGAATGTTTCGGGCATAATAATTTCTTATCAGGGTTGTAATAGCTTCGGTAAGCCTCTTCGGCTTTTTCGATGTATTCTTCTGATATAGTTTCGCTGATTCCCGGGATATTTAATTCTTTTATAACCCGCAGAGTTACCGCCCAAACGCCCTGATTGATGGCAAGGTCTTCTGTCCATTTGGGGTAATCAACGATGTCATTCATTCCCATTACGAATTTTGCCCGGCAGATACCATCTCTATCGGGATCGAAAGTGTCCATACAATATTGCGCAGCCTTTTTAACGCGTTCCATCGGTAGTGTGGTGTTATAACGCCGTCTGTTGAGCAATGCCCACATCAGCCATTCAGGCGTGGCTTCATTCGATTTCTTTTCGATAGCGCCCATTTGCGGTGTAATAATGGTGCTGATTGCTCCGTCAGGTCCCTGCGAATTGCCCCATCGCAGGAAAATTTTCTCATTTAATTCGCGGTTGTAGCAGGCCCATAAGGAATATGCGCTGTCGCGGTTGTACATATCCGGAGCGTAATAAATGCTGGGCACCGAGTGAGGCTGAAAATCAAACGGTTCAGTAATCCATAATAAAGACATCAATGTTGCATAAAAAACTTTTTCAGTTTGTCCTCCTTTAAAACCAAGTCCCTCAGCCAAATAGATTTGTGAGGCCAAACGCAAATCGTGCAGCGTATTTTTGAGTTTGTCATCAACGAAAATGAAAACTGTTTTTTCGAGTTTCTGGCCGATTGTCAGCCGGTCAAATGGTTTTGAGGCTGTTTTATTACGGCGGATTTCGAGATTTTTAAACTCGAAATCATATTTGCCGGGTTTGCTGTTCCAGTCACGGGTTACAAATAATTCAACAGGGCATCCCACTGCATTTACTACACAAAAATCTTTCTCAAAAACTGCCCACTCTTTTGATTCTGGAATTGCATCAAAGGTTAGAGCCAGTTCCTTCAAGACATCTCTATTCTTATCCATCATCCACAACCGTGTGGCCAGTTTGCCGGAAGAACAGTACATAAAACGAATTGTGTAAAATCCCTCTTCATCGATGATTATCGGTAGAGATATTCCGCCGTGGCCTTTCTGTTTAGCGACGCCGTTTATGTGAAATTTCCCATTTTTTACAGACGCCTGGCATTGGCCATGGATTTTAAAATTTTCTCTAATTTTGGTCGGTTGTCCTTGTGTCGATGTTTCATCCTTGTAAAGAATTTCGCCAAAGGTCTGACTGATATAGTGATTGCCGATTGCTCGTTCTTTTGGCCGGCATATCTCAAATAGTCGGGCATCCGGCAACTCTTTGAGGTCTGTTAAGCCGCCTTCTGTGTTTAATTCCGGTCTTCTACGAAATATACGAGTATAATGATTTCTGAAACCCGCGTCAGCCAAAAGACCAATGGTCAGGCCGTCAGAGGTTCTATAGCCGATAGCGGGAAAGAGGTCTCGCAAATAACCTCCTTTACAATCAGTCTGGTCAAAGCTCCAGTATCCTGCCGGTTCAACTGCCGGTTTGATATGGTTGGTTATCTTCAGGAATATAACCGGCATATCGGCCTGGTAAAAATTTATTCGTTTGCGAACAACGTGTTCGTTTATCACGTCATAAGTAACAGTTATCCACAGGTCAACAACGTATTTCAACTCAACTTTGCCGGTCATTTCGACGTGTGAAGAATTACCTTTCCATTCAGTTGCTTTCCAGTTCTCTACGGCATCCTTTACGCTTGCTTCGGCATTTTGAAACCAGGCGGAAAACTCCCCGCATTTAGATTGATTGTTGATAGCTGTCTCACCGGTGAGGATGGTTACATAAAAACCGGAAGTCTTATTGCCGTCAACTCGAAGCGAAACACTTTTTATATCCGATGATTCAGCGGCACTAACCGTATTTAATACATACAAAAATAATATGGATAGTAATAAAATTCCTGCTTTTTTCATTGGTAATATTCTTCTGAACAAAAAATGAGGTCACAAATTTATCACTACCACTTAATCAAAAGCTAAAATTTTCCAGCCATTCTTCCGCAATTATCGCAAAGTCATCGAAATTAATGTTGCCATCGCGGCCAATGTCAGCGTTCACGCATTGGCCGGATGAATTGCTAAGCCACTTATCAGCAAA
>CAZVUF010000356.1:0-2141 GCA_964629355.1 uncultured Pirellulales bacterium
GCACCTTGCATAGCAACTGCATCGATGCCGAAGTACACATCGTGCTGAGCCGCCTTATCTCCGGGCGACCAGCTAAGGGGCAACGCCTTTTCTACATCTGTTACTGCTCTATTAACCGGCTTTTGATTCCAAGCAAGTAGCGGACCACCTCTCATAGTTGTCAAAATCTCTGCTTGTGTTTGTACGTAGTTGTAGATTCGGAAATCATCCAAAGAGCCGTTGAAGTATGGGTCGGCATACTGAGATTTACCGAGATAGTTATTGGTTGTTTCGCCAAGGTCGTTCAATGTGTTTTCGACATTGCCGACTGAGCCGACAGATTCACCGTCGAGGTACATGATGATAGTCGAGCGACTCTCGCTGATAGTCAAGGCTATATGGTGCCAGCCGATGGGTAGAGCGCCCTTGCTCGAAGGGAACTCATTCCAAAGTGCGTTACCGGCCGTAATTGCCACGTGCATAGAGTCATTTATGCCGGTAAAGGGACAAAGGTATATATAGTTCGCTGTACCGGTACCGAAGTCGATAATGCGCTGCCAGGCGCCGCCCTGACCGGACCAGTTCACCCATATTGAGAGCGTGGCTTCGTGCAGTGTAGGCATGAGCGAGCCGATAGACAAACTTACGTAGTCATCGACGCCGTCAAGCTGCAATGCTCCGCCATCATAACCAATCACCCATTGTGGATCGCCTATGAGAATGCCATGATGGTTATGGCCAGACCAATCAAGCAAAGTAGTACCGACACCTTCATCGAACGTCCACCAACCGACACGATTGGGGTCAGTAACCGGTATAACGGGCATCGTTGTGAAGCTCCAAATTTCGCCTGTATATGTAGCGATGCCATCGAACTCATCAACTCTCCAACAGTAAGTCTTTCCAGATTCGAGCGTGCCAGGGATGAACTCAGCAGTTTCGACAGTCCCTTTATCTGTGTCTCCTGTGCCGGCTTGCACATCCTGGAAGCTATCGCCGAAATACACATGATGTGCAATCGCACCTGCACCTATAGCCCAGGTAAGTGTAACATTTGGGTCTACAAATATAGCGTTATTGGCAGGAACGGGATTAGAGGCAATCATTGGAGAAACTGTAAAACTCCAGACTGGGCCGGGGTATATGGTGACACCATCAGCTTCGATCCCATCGACCCGCCAGTAATAGGTCTTACCAGTTTCCAGGCTCTCAAGCAAGTAAGTGGTCTCTGAGGTTATACCTTTGTCGGTATCAGCGGTTCCATTTTGCACATCTTCAAGGTTTTCTCCGATATAGATGTGATGCGAATCAGCGGTTTGACCGGCTGCCCAGCTAAGCGTAACGGCTGTAGTAGTAATCACCGCTCCATTAGACGGTTCAGGCCTTCTGGCATTTAACTTCGGTGGACCTAACCTTTCTACCTCGTCAATCGTCAACGCCCTATTGTAGATGTGGAAATCTCTTAAAGAGCCTGTATAATATGCATCATCAATCCATTGCGACCTGCCGAGCCAGTTTTGGGTAGTCACGCCGAGGTCTGCCGGCAGAGTTTGCGTCGTACCACTTGCAACTACGTCGCCATCAAGTTGAAGCCTCATGTTGCGGCTTACGCCATCTATCACGACTGCCACATGGTGCCAGCCTGTTGCAAGTGTGGTAGGGGCATCTATCATAGACTCGCCGGTGCTGCTGGTAGTGGTGATTGCAAAGCGCATCGGACCTGCTGCGCCTGTGCGCGGAGATAGGAACATATAAACATCCGTGCCGGTGCCGAAATCCCAAAGGCGCTGCCACGCACCACCGGTGTTGGAAAAGTCCGCCCATATAGCGAAAGTGGAGTCAGTCAGCGAACTAATAACAGAGCCGATCGGAAAATTTACGTAGTCGTCTTCGCCATCGAAATCCAGTGCACCGCCAACTTCACTGGTGTACCACTGGGGGTTACCATAGGTGATGCCATGGTTGCCCATACCAGATGAATCAATAGGTATGCCGGACGTCTCATCGAGCTTCCACCAGCCGACGAGATTTGGGTCTTGGGCTTTGGCTGTGTTGATCAAAGCCAGACCAAGAACAAGAACAAAACATGACAAACAAAAGAATTTCTTATACATAATATTCCTCCTTCAAACAAGTTAAAACAACAATCAACACACTTCGGC
>CAZVUF010000357.1:0-2136 GCA_964629355.1 uncultured Pirellulales bacterium
GTTCCTCAGAATGACATTTGGGGGTAAGACCGAGTATAATAGCAGATTGAACCGGAAAGGCTCGAAGTTATGGTACTATCGGCTCACCCGGCTGAGTTATCCCGTCCGGGATTATGGCACTATTGAGGCATAAAGGGAATTATTTGAGCCTGTATCGTCGGTGAATTGCGGTCGGGTGCGGGGTTGTTCGAGCGTGGATGGTGCGTAAGAGGGGACTTGACAGACTGCCGTCAGGTGATATAGTAGGAAAGGTCATTTAATAGAAAGTGCGGATAGATAAGTCTGATATCGAAGGAAGCATGGTTTATCTTAATAATTCCTTAATATATATAATGTATATAAAATGTATGTAAAAACTTGACAAATGAGTATTTTGTGGTATGATATTAACATAACCTGATGCCAGGTGGCAAATCTTATAAAAGGAGGGAGGTGATGCTATGACAAGGACCCGCAAGGGGAGCGAGTTTTTAAACTCATTTTCGGCTTCGAAGTTTACTTCGTCTCCATAATTTTAAGGGGAGGATGATAGTCCTTTCTGATATTTGTGTTTATGGAGATGTACATGGTATATCCCAAACTAAGGAGGATTAATAAAGGTCGATGAAAAAGAAAATTTCTAAGATGTTGGGTATCGCCGTAACCATCGCTCTGCTTACCAGTTTGATAGTGGCTGCGGTTCCGGCGTCAGCTTTGACGCTGAGATGGTTCCCGGAAGGCGATATCCCCAAGACAACTGGATACAAGCTGGGTGAGGCTGGTATTGCCATTGTCGATATGGCAGCCAATGGTGACGTAATTTACGCTGCCACAGCTAATCTCACCGGCGGGCTTTACAAGTCAACCGATGGTGGCGACAGCTGGTCCAGCCTTTCATCCACCACATTCTACCAGTTGCATACATCCGGTGGTGATATTACCCAGGTAGCCGTAGCCCCGGATGACGCGGATGTAGTGGTCATGTCTACCAGTGGTAACAAGGTTTGTTACTCTGAAAACGGAGGCGCAAGCTGGAGTGGCCTTGGTATACCAGGTGATGAACTTGACATCAACGATATCGACGTGTCAACCGGGCCGCTGCGCTATGTTGCTGCTGTTGGCGACAACGGCACCGGTGATCCCATGATGTACAAGATGTTCATGGCGATGGCACAGAGCTGGACCGAGGAATATCAGGATGTGGCTAATACCGGTCAGGCGGCTTCTCAGGCTACAATAGTAGCGGTCAAAATCTCACCCAACTACCAGACCGATAAGCTAATCAGCGTCGTCAGCACGAACACTTCCGGCTCTTACTTCCAGGTCTTCTGGGACGAGAGTGATGACTGGAATGACGTCGTGACCGGATTCGATACCAACTACCCGGTAAAGGTTGACCCTACAGCTTCTATAGTGACAGCGTCAATAGCTTTTCCGGATACCTACCTCGGTACCGATTATTCCACGCGTGTCGCGTTTGTCGGCGTGGGGTCTGCTGCAGCGGGCGGTGTCTACCGCCTGAGCGACTACTCCATCGGTCTTGCGGGAGCATTCGCGACCTGGAGCTCCGGTGAGGAAGGACCAATAGGCAGCGTTGCCTATCATGATAGCGGCAAGCTGGTGGTAGGCGTACACAACAATAACATGGTCTATAGCTGTCTCAGTCCTATGGCTCCTATGCCGCGTTTCCAGCGTGAGAAACCCCTCAAGCAGCCCGGCGGCGGAGGGCCGACTCTTGTAGCCTGGTCCGGTGATACCGTTGTTGCCGCAACCTCGGGTGACGAGAGCGCGTTTGCCGTCTCCACCGATGACGGCCTTACCTTCAACGACACGGCCCTGGTAGATACGGCACTCTCTACAATGGATGATGTTGCCGTTACTGCCGATGGCACCAAGCTCTACCTGGCAACAACCAACGGCACGGACGCCAGTATATGGCTGAAAGCGTCAGCCTGGAAGAGGGTGCTTAGCCTGAGCGGCATCAATAATGACGTCATCGTTCGGGTTGCTCCCGATGATTCCAACGCAATCTACGTGGCTGAGTATGGTACAACCAAGGTCTGGGTGAGCAGGGACGGAGGCCTGGAGTCATGGAAGGAAGTACCCTGTTACAAGGCCGATACAACCGGCATTGTTGACATTGCCATTTACAATGCC
>CAZVUF010000358.1:0-2135 GCA_964629355.1 uncultured Pirellulales bacterium
CCTGGATAACCTTTGACTCAAGATGCAGGTTGCCATTCTCAAATGTAACTTTATCCACAGGTATGTTTTCTGCCCCCTGGTCGGGGCTATCCATCTTGGCAACAAGCGAACCATCTTCATTCCTGCTTATCTTGAACACGACCCGCAGCTCTGCCAGGGAGACCTTCAGAGTCCCCATCCAGATACCTTCAATGTCTTTGCTTTCTGCATCCTGACCGAAAGCTGGCAGCGATGTAATCAGTATCAGAATCAAAAAAATTCCGATTCTAAGAGTGGCTTTGTTTCTCATAGTGTTTTCCTCCAGGGCATTCAATGCAAACAACCAAATATTATTCTACGATCACCGCCGTGCCGTAAGCCATAATCTCTGAGGCGCCTCCCATAATCTCGGAAGTTGAGAATCGTATCTGCACAATCGCATTGGCGCCCAGTTCGCGAGCATTGTCAATCATCCTGTCGAGGGCTTGTTCTCGTGACTCGGCCATCATCTTGGTATAGTCGGTTATCTCGCCTCCGACAATATTGCGTAGAATGGCCATGATATCTCTGCCGATATGCCGGGCACGGATGGTGTTACCTCTTACAAGGCTGAGGTGTTTTACAATTGTTTTGCCCGTGATGGTATCTGTCGTTGATAAAAGCATTGCTTTATCTCCTTACATCTCTATAACGGTCTTTTTTCCAGAAATAAACTCTCTCTCGCAATACCGAGACAAACAAAATTGCCAGGCCAGCTATAAGCACGAGTAATGCAACTTTAAGCAGCATACCTACGGTCTGGTCTCTTATAATATTTTCTATCAGCTCAAACCCGCCGTAAATTGTCAGTAAAATTGCTGCCACGGAAAACAGAATCCAGCCGAGACTTCGCTCCACACGGTTATAGACATTACCCCAGTATTGCTCCCATATCCGGTCCTCCGGCTCTATCAACTTCACGTTGTCGGTGAGCTGCTTGAGTTTCTCAAATTCTTTCAGCTCCCTGGTACACTGAGTACACGATGCTAAATGCTCCTCGAAGGCTCGTTTTTGCTCATCATCAATCTCGTTGTCCAAATAAGCCATCATCAGGTCTTTATAATTCCGGCAGGTCATTACTATCGACCTCCTTTCTCACGATCCAGTATTTCTTTTAATCTCTTACGAGCGTAGTATAATCGGCTTGTCACCGTCCCTGTGTTGCAGAAGAGGACTTTAGATATTTCCTCATACGAAAGATTTCTAAAGTGTCTCAATATAATTACTTCTCTGTGCTTTTCATCAAGCTGACCTATGGCCTTCCAGATTCGGTCTTTATCTTCATTTCGTTCCGCCACCACACCGGGATCAAATAAATCTTGCGCTTGAACCTGGATGTTGTTCTCTTTAAACTCGTCGAGCGAGTCTGCTTGTCTGAGTCTTCTTTTTCGCAGATGGCTGAAGCACAGATTTCTCAGGATTTGATAAAACCATGGAAAGAATTTCCCCTCGGAACTGAGCTGTTTGATATTTCGATACGCTCGGAAAAAAGCCTCCTGTGAAAGCTCCAGTGCGTCTTCATGGTTACCTACTAGGCCGAGCGCGATAAAATAAGCATCTTTCATATGCCTCTTCACAATAGCTTCAAATGCTTCTCTGGAGCTGCTGCGACAGCCCCACATTGCTCCCGTCCTGAGCCGGGTCGAAGGAATTGTTTCATCTTCACAAAAGCTGCTCAATTTTTCTTTCTCCCGAATTACGCCCCCCGGACAAGCCGGAGGAATTTAGCTCCTGCATAAACAGACTCTAAAAGATACCTTTTCCTTCAAAAGAACTCGCGGATTTTTTATCAAACCTGTGAAAACATAGCAAAATTCTATACTTTTTTCAGCATTTCGCTAACAAAAACGTTCCTCTGAAGGCTTTTTATGCTGTGGAAAAACTTGCAATTTTTTTTGAGCATCATTAAGATATATCCTTAAATAATAATGTAAGCCAGGGGAGCTAACGACCAAACGAAAGTTTTGGTTATGGCTGAGAGGTTGCTTGTATAGTGACGACCCTTGAACCTGTTGGGATAATGCCCGCGAAGGAAGGCTCGTATTGATGAACTCAAGCACTCCTGCGGAGTGCTTTTTTTATTGATGATGCGTTCAATTAAATAACAAGGAAAGGAA
>CAZVUF010000359.1:0-2128 GCA_964629355.1 uncultured Pirellulales bacterium
AGGGCCGGGCACCGGATGGCTCAGATAATTTTGAGTTCTTCGAACTGCCCACGCCCGGAATATGCAATCCGGCAGGTACCATTGTTACCGTGACCAACCTTGTCGCTATCGACCATGTCTGGTCTTATGAGCAGACGGGCATAGCCCTGCCTGCAACATGGATTGAGTCAGGCTACGATGATTCATCCTGGCCGAGTGGACCTGCGCTTTTATACGTTGAGAACTCTGAATTGCCAGCACCAAAGAATACGGAGCTTACGCTCGGTGCAATGGCGTACTATTTCCGCACTCACTTTAATCTAAGCTTTGCTGCCGGCGATATAACACAGCTTGAGCTTAACTGTGTCATTGATGATGGAGCGGTATTTTATCTTAATGGCCATGAAGTGCTTCGGCTTGGTATGGCTGAGGGTGAGATTGAGCATACCATGACAGCCGACCGTACTGTGAGTAACGCCGACTACGAAGGACCCTTTGTGATTCCCATCGATTATTTGCTTGAGGGTAATAATGTCATCGCGGTAGAAGTGCATCAGACCGGCAGTAGCAGCAGCGATATTGTCTTTGGCTTAGAGCTTGATGCGGTTGTTATGACATCGGATGATTCCTATGCCGATGCATATGCGTTATTGGATGGTCTTCGTATTACCGAGCTTATGTATCATGCGGAAGATGGAAGCGATTTTGATTATATTGAGCTTCAGAACATAGGTGATGTGGTGCTAAATTTGACCGGTGTCCGTATTGCCGGGGGCGTGGATTTTGTCTTTAGCGAGAGTACGCTTGGTCCGGGTGAGTACGTGGTGGTGGTAAGTAATTTGGATTCTTTTCGGTCGAAGTATGGCTCAGATATAAATGTTGCAGGTGAGTATTCTGGCAACTTTAATAATGGTGGTGAACAGGTTGTATTGAGGTTAGCTTCTCCGTTGGATGCAGCGATACTCAGGTTTAGTTATGACAGTAGTTGGTATCCGACTACAGATGGCGGTGGCGATTCATTGGTGGTAACTGATCCGAGTGGTGCAGCAGTTTCCTGGCAGGATGCAGCCGGTTGGCAGCCCTCTATTCCCACTCCCGGCTGTCCATAATATGCCTGCGGTAGCTATTGTTTGCCTGGGAAAGGGCAGAATGTTACTTTTGCCAAACTCATGGCGATTTGATATCAATCGTAAGTAACCTCTTTTTGAAAATACATCGGGCATCTGTTGTGAATATCTCTATCTTGGTAGGTAGTAGAATGCCTTTTTCTTCGACTTTATTATAATCATAACCGCGAACAGCCAGGTATTCTTGACGATCGAAGTTGCAAAACCAGAGTAAATCGATGAAGGAATTAACCTTATTTTGACAATAAACAACCCTATCCCAGCGAGACTTTGTCGACTCGATACGTTCTTGTAGTCCGTTGGTAGCACCATCTGTGCTCATTGTGTACCTTCGCTCGATCCGGTCATACCAAAGCCCCTCTATTTTTATTGGTTCAGGTCGTCTCTTGAGATTGACGGAGGCGTCCAGAAGACGTGCCGGTGCCGTAATCAAGCTCAGAATTGCTTCGGCATAATCACGATACGATACTTGCATTGGAATGGCCTGCTCATGCCCCTGCAGAACGGTAAGTTGACCGTTGAGGAGCTGCCACATGACCGGTCCATGGGATTGTCGATCCAAAATCCTAATTGAATTCGACCACGGGAAAAGCTCGAAATTCTGCTCTGTGAGGTAGAAACCGTCATCCCGCTGATATAAAGTGACAATACAATCAAAATTGAGTCTTTTTGTATCTGTCCATGTTTTGAATCCACCCGTAGCTTCAAGTGCGCGAGCAGCAAAATCGGAGGGCGTTCTAAGTTTTTGAACATCGGGACCTCGAGCAAGGCTCATTGTTGTACTATTTGTAGCCGGTGCACGACAGCCGGCAATTATCAAGGCTATTAATAGAACAAGTCCAGTTGTTCTTGATGATTGATTTAACATTTTTACTTCGCTATAGTTTGTTTTTCGTATTTTTGGGGTTGTTCGATGGGCTTCTGTTCATCAGAGCCGCACGACAGTTTTGCAAGTTGCTCCATCAGAGCATACCTTTCGACAGCATCTTTGGTAGCAAGTTTTAGCAATTTTGCTGCCATGT
>CAZVUF010000360.1:0-2128 GCA_964629355.1 uncultured Pirellulales bacterium
AAAAACTATAGTCATCGTCCCAACGAGTACATTCCGGACACTGAGGCGGTCCAAGACCAAAGGTTTCCGTCGATAAGCTGCCGGACAGCAACAGTATTACGATAACAAGAGTCAATAGAACCCCTTTGGCCGGCAATTGTTTACAATTTTCCCGTTCTGAATTTCTTATCTTCATTGGTTCGTTCCCTCCAGTTCTGCAGGAGGATTCCTTATTTACTTGTTAAAGGGCGAAAAATCGCCTGCGGCCTTTGCGCCACAGGCATATTCAAAACCTGCCAAGCAAAATGAACCATTTTACCTGTTATTAGGTTTGAGGATTGTTTTGAAATGTGGTGAATAGTTTGGTTCTGGAATCATATTAAGATTTGCATCCACTATATAGTTTTTACGATTTACAGTATCATCGACTTTGTAACCCTTGGGGAAATTAATAACGAAAACATCATTATTGAAATTCGGGTCGTTTGCAACGACGTTAGAGGCTTGGTACACAATACGTT
Source organism: uncultured Pirellulales bacterium (assembly GCA_964629355.1). Classification (GTDB taxonomy): domain Bacteria; phylum Planctomycetota; class Phycisphaerae; order Sedimentisphaerales; family Anaerobacaceae; genus CAZVUF01. Next base: position 501 of record CAZVUF010000360.1, read on the forward strand.
TCCAAGGTTGGCCAGTTTCGCGAGGAGATTCTACGAAATAAGCCTCCATTGGCCACCATATGTCTTTACCTACTTCTTTGAGTCTTGTCACATCTATCGAACTCTTTATCTGCACATTTCCGTTTGGGTCCCTTCGCAAATCCTCAAATCTTAATAACGCGAAACCGCGATTCGGGTCAAGCCACCAACGATGGAGTGAGTAGTCTCCCATACAAGCGGCCTTTATACACTGTATGCCTCCAAGCTCCTCAAAAACAACCTTATGCTTGAGGGGCTTAACGTTCAAATAATTAGGGTCCGTAGCAGCCAGAGCCGACATAAAAGAATTTGGGTCAGCAGCGGCCTCAAAATTAGCCGAAAACCTTTTAGGAAACGGCGAAGGCATATTGCGATAATAAAAAAACAAAGAAGCTTCTATGCCTACGATACGACCACAACCTGTTAATTGCACGGGTGCTTCAGGAGAAATCTCACCTTTCTTTCTATTGAAAATATTTCCACTGTAAGAACTAGAAACATCTTTACGTCTTCCCTGTACGCCGTTAAAACTGACGGAGTAGCTCCGATCGAGGTATGGTGCTGCACCATTTTCCCACCGCGAAACATCTTTGTGGAAATCAATCCTCGCTCTATTGCTAGATATGTTGTCAAAGAAAGCAGTTGTTGAAAAGCAGATAGGTGTTTTTTCCCAGGGTCCTGATGAAGATGGACCATATTCAATCCGGCAATTAGAGTCGATTCGTACATTGTCTAGCGAATCTTCTATCGCTCTAATTGATTGCGCAATAATTTTTAACTCCTCCATTGATAGTTCGGACGAGGGCTCATTAGCATTAACCTCATTGAAAATAGATGGAAAAATTAAAAGTAATACTGTAACAAACTTCAGATTATTCATAATCTTTATGCTCCTTTAATTATTAACTCTGTCTTTTCTCGGCAAAAAACAGTCATAATTTCAGTCTGGACATATATAATGATTCCCTATAGGTTCAATATTTTCCAAATCCGGATCACATGTGCAAGCACATATAAGCCAATTACAATGTTCTTTACAATAATATGTAATTCTTGTTGCACATACACTATCCCACTTTTTACCACAGAGTGGGGCACAAGGTGCACAAGTTGCATCAGAATTAATTACGTAAGTTGTAAGGTAACCACAGATTTCTCCACCTATACCAAATTCGCACCCTCCCCCTGCTCCTGGGTCGATATTCTGACAATTCAAATGCGGGTCTTCTGGTAATTCTCCGTAATCGCATTGACCATCTTCGTTACATTTAGGAACACACGTTCCATTATTGCAGCATTTTTTCGGGTCGCCGCCGCAGGCCTTGCATTCGCCGTCTATGCAGGTCTCTTCGCAATAAGATGAGTCACAGCAGAACCAAGCACCGTTAGCTCCTTCGCATAAGGTCGTGCCATCCGGGCAGCATTTACCGAAGCCGGCACAGTAAAATCCTTCGGGACAGCAGTTATACTCAGCACCAAGGCAATAGGACCAGCCAGCTGCGCAGCATGTACCGTATTCGTGGCAGGAATAACCATCAGGGCATTGATGCCCAGTGCCGTCGTTGCAACAATAATAGCCCTCAGGGGCGCAACTCTTTTCTTCGCAACAG
>CAZVUF010000361.1:0-2124 GCA_964629355.1 uncultured Pirellulales bacterium
CTTGTGCAGATGGGGCTATTGTACTATCGGTCAAAAAAGAATATCTGCTTCACTGATGAAGGGGAGAGAATTTATCAACAGCTAAAAAAATTGGGGTCATTAGCATAGTATCGGCAGCCTTGCGCGAATTGTCCGTGCGGATTGTCAAACCAAACGATTTTGGTGTGCCCACCAGTAAATAATCCGCCAATAAATTGACGGGCTAAATATACCGTATTAAAAAACCCCGCAGTAGACTGCGGGGCTAAACATAAATTGTATATTATTCTGTCTTTCCGGCTTCGCTATTGCTACGCCGTGACAAGCTGTTATCCGTCCCGCTGGAGACGGGTAAACCTCCGTTATCATCGTCTTACATAAACTTCGTATATATAGCCAAGCTCTTTTCGTTCGCCAGGAGGCAGCTCGATTGTCCATGTAAGCTTCCTGATAGCGTTCATCCGCAGCAGCCCTTTGGCAAGCGATTCAACTTCCGCCTGCGGCTCGGATGACTTGACCTCGCCCGAAAGGGTCTTGGTAATCTCCAGCGTGATATCTTTGTCTTGAAAATTGGATATAGACAGCTTTCCCTGTATTGTTATCAAATCATAATGGTTGCCATATAATTGTGCTGCATCGCGTTTTCTGTCTATTTCAAGCTCCAGTTGCTCAGCTTTGACGCTCACCGCCTGAGTAATCCGCAGCGTCGTTTCGCCTTTTACCGGCGTATAGTTTAAGGTGTCCTGGCCCAGGATTAGACCATCCTTGATCGTCTCAGCCGGTGCGGTCGTCCAGGGGACTTTTGTGCTGTTCTGCAGTCTCAAACAGTGCCAGACTGCCTCTTCCGGCTCACTCGGCTGCCTGCGCTGGTTATAAACATAGCGCTCCTGCTCATTAACATAATCCGGTATGTTCCACTGATAAATGTGCTTGTAGGGCATAGACTCGGTAAACAACGGATAGTATCCGACAGAGCCTTTTTTAAGCTGCACATTTTCAACCGGATAAAAGAACAGGTCCTCCGCCACCTTACCTGCATCGGCTGCGCCATACTCCGGCATAGCAAAATCCTCGGCTCCGGAAACACTATATGCAGCTCTCTGTCTCATCACATTGGACATTATATCAGGCATGCCCCGCTGGCTTTGGCCTCTGGTTAAAGCCTGGATGAACTGAGCGAGATTTTCTTTCAAGGCCAGCGGACTTACAATATCGGCAAACTGCAGGTGGGGAAATCCGGTCACCAACTGCAATGTCACCATATCCAAATCGCAGGCTTCGTTTATTACCACGGCTTTGGCTGCAAGGCGAGCTTTATCCGCATCGCTTATATCTACTATATAGCTTGGTGCCCAGGTGATGCCCCTAGCCAGGTGACTTACCGCGAGCTTTTGCCCGGATGCAGATGCGTCCAAGCGTACCACGAGCTGCACAGATTTACTCTTTTGGCTAAAGGTTCTTTCCGTCCCACCCTCAAAATCAACCCTTTGAACCATCTGTGGATTTATGCACACATCGCCGTCATCGGTCTTGATTATCACTAAAAGCATCTGATTAGGCGATGGTGGTATATAACCCCTATTAACCTCAGGCACCCTGCCAGGCACATAAGGGTCGGGACTCGGTTTATCCCTCTCCTCGGCAAAATACTTTATTGTACCTGTCACGGGCCCCTTGTCCGCAGAGAGCCACAATGCCACTCGTCGACCCACATTAGCTTTTAGCAGCTCACTTATTGTTGTTGCATCGAGCTGCTCCTGCTGCTCTATTTCTTCTGCAACTAAGCTTTTTAATCGGACCTTCGCAGGACACGACACCCAAAAAGTCCCATGTGAAGCCGCAACAAGTGGAACGAAACTGAACGAATCTTTATTATTAGGAATGGTGACTTCCGAGATGAAAAAGCCCAGCCCGTTCTTAAACAGCGCTACCTGCTGCAGCTTGGTTTCAGACACCATTGTTATCTCTGAGCCGACACATGCTGCACAAATAGTGAGCGCGCAGCTCATTACAAGGATTAAAATCAGCGATTTTTTAATCCACGACATGGCAAAATACCTCCACAAAAATGCCTTAAAACGCTTCGGGCAGAATCTTTCTGGCGGCGTTGCGAAGGAAGTTTGAAATCTGCCTTTCGGAATTCAT
>CAZVUF010000362.1:0-2089 GCA_964629355.1 uncultured Pirellulales bacterium
GTCTCTTGGGTTTTCTCCAGCGGCCACAATTGCTAGTGTTGACCTCTCGTAACCCGCAACTAGGGCAACTAGTTTAATTTCATCAGCCAGTTCCTCCTGGTGCTCCCTCAGGTAATCAACAATGGATTTTCCGCCCGATGTCCAGGCAGCCGAATCCGGGTCATGACCGGCGGCGGCTATCGCCATGACCACCCAGGCGTCAACATCGAAGCCGCCAATACTACCATTGGACTGCTGCGACTGCATCAACCGCAGGTAGTATAACGCGCTGGTTATCTGGGCATCAGTGGCCTGCAGGGGGTAGACCCAGGCGGTTAGATTAAGCTCCGTAGATTCACCTGGTTCATATATGTCTATCTGGTCTGCCTGACAACCATTTACCCAGAAGGTTATGGTTTTTCCGATGTCGGACTCTTCACCCGAGACCATCAGATGTGTGTCAAACGTGCCTGGGCCACCGTACGTCCCATCCTCAGTGGTGGTAAAACTGCCCCGTTCCACACCACCTATCTTGGCAACTATGACGGTTTCTTCCAGTGCCGGGACACCATTTACGGTGATATCTCCGTAGAACACTTCCGGTAGTGTGGTGTCAGCGGCGGCCGTGTTTACCGGGAGAAGTGACATAATCAGGCAGATTAATATAATCCCCGGTACCAGACCATTGTACTTCATAGTTTTCGTCAGATTCATGCTTTAACTCCATCCTTACGAGCTTATAGCCGCCAGTTCACCGGCGCTGGTCATGTAGAGCCAGTAGCCTTTCCAGGGATACATATCCCCTCCCTCATTATGAGGCCCATCCGTATTATCGTTGTTGATGATGGACGCCTCATAGGTTTGACTTACTGAATCGTAACCGATAATGGTAGACCACTTGCTCTCCACAGAGGTCAGTGTCGAGTTGGCCGGGGCTTCGGTAAAATCGGAAAAACCGATGGCATTCCAGCCCGCCGATAGCTGCTTGGTTGGCGGCACCTGCTGCGGGTTAGGGTTGAACTGGGGGCGCAGGTCCCTGGTGCTGGTAGAGTATATCCAGATACCTTCCAGGGGTGAAACGGTAGCGTCAGCACTCATCTCTGCCCACCCGCTTGAAGTATACTGGAGAATTGGGCGGCCGTCGGTATTGACACCGGCGAAAACCTCCGAAGCTGTGCAATTATCACTGGCAAGTTTCTTGGGTATGGACATGAAGTTCCAGCCCGGGTGGAGGGTAAGGGTAACGTATACGATGACTGTCTCAGTATTTGACCTGGTGAACTGTGTGTAGTCCCCCTTGTCCGCATATACGTGATACAGACCGGGAGGCAGGGATACATCTACCTCTCCCTTAGCGTCGGTGGTGTAGATGCGTTCACCGGCATGAAGGGTAGCACCGGAAAGCGGCTCCCAGTCCGTGTCGTCGTAGTATTCCACTGTGGCCGTAAGGTTTTCGGTTGATGGGATGCTGGTCTCGTTGTCTACAATTGAAAGCTTGAGTGGCGGAGGAGGAGCATAGGTAACAGGGTCAAGGCCACCATAATACCACAGGACCTCAGTATCGTCGTCGCTCAGGGCATAATCAGCGGCACCGACACTGGAGTTTACCCAATCAACACGATACAGCCAGCCATCCAAGCCAGAGCAGGTTTCACCAGCAACTTCTTCAACATATAAGCTACTTGTTACCACGTAGCTGAAGCCGCCGGCTCTGGATGCTTCATCTAATGCTCCCAATGCCGTCGGGCAGTTAAATGTATGGGGATTATCCTCTTTGTCCATTATGGTCGAGGTACTGAAGGTCACATTACCACTCCAGATAGTTGAGGTCTGCCCCTCCACCCTCACATTCACGGTGACAGGAGCCAGCCCAATTACAGTGACATTATCTGTGAGCACATTATTCATCTCGACCGTTTCATTTACAGTATTAGCTGAGTCAACTGTTGCTATTAGAGTGTAATTTCCGGATATTGCTGGTGTCCAATCAAAGTTAACGAAGGCTGGCCAATAAGGGGTTACGTTATCAGTCTGGGTCTTCACCATTGTTGCGTTATCACCAGTGTCAATTTCACGCGCTACTAACTTTACATTAAAGTCTTTAACATTA
>CAZVUF010000363.1:0-2061 GCA_964629355.1 uncultured Pirellulales bacterium
CTATAAGGGAAATCCCGAAAAGTAACGAAATCAGAAGAGCCACGGCGGCACGGTAACCAACCTGCTCGACTGATAGTTGGCGATTGGCTGTATTTAATCTTTCTTACCTGTCCGTGCCTGCATTTCTCACCCGCGCTATATAAAGACCTCGCGAAGCAACCACAGTGACGATAAGCGCACCGCCGACAAGCGCCCAGTGCCCCGGCGTTTCACCAATAAACAGGTACACCCACACCGGATTCAGTATTGGCTCGATGGTAAATATAAGCATCGCGTCGATGGCCTTCACCTTCTTTATGGCATACGAGTAGAGCACATATGAGAAGCCAATCTGAAATACACCGAGCGCACCGAGCCCCAGCCAGTCGGAGGGTCCCGGTCTGCCTGACAGCATAAAGGGGAATGTTGCACAGGCGGTAATAAAATTACCAAGCAAGATCGTTTCAATAGGGGATGCATCCTTCTGCTTTCGTAAAAATAAACCGAGCCAGGCCATGGAAAAACCTGCGAGGAGGGCAAGGACATTACCAAAGTATCCTCCCGGTGTAAGGTCATCAAGAAAGAAGAGGAAGATTCCACAGAGCACAACTGCAACAGCTGCCGCATCGAACCAGTGTATCTTCTCCTTTAAAAAACGACTGCTGAACAGCGCGACGTATATGGGGGCGGTATACTGTAAAATTATGGCATTAGCCGCTGTGGTGAGTTTTGTCGCAGAAACGAAAAGAATCACCGTTGCCGCGTAGCTCACAGCCCCGCCGATCTGTGGAATAGAAAAGTGAAAATGCGGCTTCCTGACAACCGCCGTGATTATAACCGCAGCAATCGCGCTTCTTACGCCTGCAATTGCAAGGGGGTTCCAGGCAACAAATTTGATGAGGAGCCCGCCACTGCTCCACAACACCGAGGTTGCGACAAGGGATGCTATAGCCGCAGGATATGTCATTTTCACCTTCTTGAGTTCTTCGCAATATCAGAGGAAAATCATTGGATGAAGAGGACAAAAAAATGAGGCGGCAGTCGGACTCGAACCGACGTATAACGGTTTTGCAGACCGTCGCCTTACCGCTTGGCTATGCCGCCTGATACATTTAGAATAGTAACCTGCCTCAGGAATGTCAATAAAATTTCCGGACAGAAGAGCCGGTATGAATGGGGGTACAGTAGAAGCCCGACAGATCCCTCCACCTGACACGAAATGACTCCCGTCGTAGATGTAAAGTACCTTTCAAATCACCCGATAATCAAAGAGATAAAAAGTGGAGAAATCCTCATCTATCCATCAGGACTATCCAACAGACACGGTGGAAAAAGGGCATATTCAGCTTTGATCGGAGACAATAATCATACAAAGGGGCGTCTCGAAGAGCTCATTAATATAAGCGGCATTCCGTCATTGCCGGAAGCCGCGAAGATCGCTATCTCTAAAACCCTTTCCATAAATAAGTCCGCGGACGATATTGCGGAAATCATAAAACAGAGCCCATCCCTTGCCCTCAAGATTCTGAAACTCGCAAATTCATCATACTACTCAGGTGGGTCGAAGCTGACACAAATAAAGGAAGCGGTCGTTCTACTGGGCTATAAAACGGTTAAAAGCCTTGTACTGAGTATTGCGATTAAGGATATTTTCAACGAAAAACAATCAAAATGGTTCCACTATAAATCATACTGGCTTCACTCTATTGCAACAGCATTCATCGCGCAGGAAATTGCAAAGACCCTCTCTATAAAATCCGAAGAGGAAATTTATTCGGCTGGCCTACTGCACGATATAGGAAAAGCAGTCTTCCTCACCTCCGATGCCAAGAACTATAAGGAAGCGGTATCACTCGTCGAAAAAAAGAACTACTCCTTTATAAAAGCCGAACGGGAAATCTTTGATTTTGATCATGCCGATGTGTCAGCCTTTCTGTTCCGCTACTGGGAGCTCCCGGCATCACTCATCAAGCCGGTCAACAATCATCACCTGAGCACAGAATACCTCATCTCAAAAAACGACCAGTCTTCGTTTATCATAAAGATAGCAAACGAGCTCGCCCATTTGAGCGGCTTTACCAG
>CAZVUF010000364.1:0-2031 GCA_964629355.1 uncultured Pirellulales bacterium
AGAGCAGCTGACTCTTAATCAGCGGGTCGCAGGTTCGATTCCTGCATCGCCCATTGGATTCTTTCATCCATCGCTGAATTGTCAGAAAAGCTTATTCCTGTTCAAGCTCATCTTTAAGTTTTTTCATAGTGTCTTTTAATTCTCCGCGTACGTCCTCCAGCTTTCGTTTCGGTGCTTCTATTTCCTCTGTTGTCTCAGGAAGCATTTCGTTGGGCTCGTCTATTACGTATGGTGTAATAAACACAATTAATTCATTGTTGGCCAGCATAGTCTCATTATGGCGGAACAAACCACCAGCTAAGGGTATATCACCGAAAAAGGGGATCTTTCGTTTTATAACGCTATCCTTCTGGAAGAGAATACCGCCGAGCATAATGGTTTGGCCGTCCTGAACTATCATATTGGTCTTTGTCTCCATCTCAGTCCTTGCCGGCTGGCTATTTACAATGTCACCGGTAAGCTGCGAGAGGATTATGTTTATAACCATGTCCACTCTTTTTTCGGGCGTAATGCTTGGCCTCGCCGCTAATGTCATGCCTACTCTTTGAAAATCGTAACTTTGTTGGGCCGATCCCGTCCCTGTTAATGTCGAAGCCGTGTAAAATGCAATTTTATCACCTTTGAAGAAACTCGCTTCTTCGTTGTCTTTTGTCCATAAAGTCTGTTGATTTAGAACCTTTGCGTTGACTTTTTTGATTAAGAAATCAACTAATGCAGTAACATCCATAGCCACATCGAGCGATATGGAGCTTCCCTGGTCGCCGCCGGCACCGAATACTAATGCACCGTGTTTTTCCAGAAGTCGAAGGACACTACCAGCAGTTTCTCCAGCCCCAAGAGTAAGTGAATTTTCACCCAACGTACCAAACGCAGATGAGCTCGACGCCAATTGCAATCCAAGAGAGGTCATACTTTTGTGGTCAACCTCGATAATTACTGCTTTAATCATAACCTGTTTGCCGGGTATATCGAGCTCATGAATTAGCTCCTCTATCCGGTCAATATGCCCCGGCGGAGCAAGAACCATAATAGATTTGCTATGTGGATCCGGAACAAAGCGTATCCTGCCTATAACATTGCTTATCGGCAACTGTTGGCTGGCAGCAGTCGTTCGAGCACCGGAGCCGGACCACCATGGAGTATAGGTACCGCTTTGCGAACTCTGAGTTCCGCCACCGGAACTGCTTTGACCTCCACTGCTACTGCTGCCGCTGGTAGTCGTAGTGCTCGATGTTTGCTGGTCCATTGAGTAAGTGCCCAGACCCTGCGCAGTGTACCGTATTACGGCACTCGTACCAGGCTCGTTGAACATTGCATTGAGCCTTTCAGCCAGGTCTTCCGGGTCTGCGTATTTAAGCTGCACAATTCTGGGCACCTCAGCCATTTCCTGCTTGTCAAGGTCGCGTATTAGCGCTTCGACAATATCGTATGCCTCGGGAATCTTGCTTATTACGATTATCTTCTTTGTGTTAGGCACCTCTTCAAAGGTCAATTGGCCATAGAGCGGCCCAACAATCTTTTGCTTGTCTCCGCCCGTATTATAGCCATATAAAAATTCATAAAGTGACATGCTGCTGCCGCTTTCCTCGCTGAATAGTGTCCTTAGCAAAGTAGCCATTTGAACTGGGTCGGAATTATAAAGCTCAACTATTCTCGGCTTGACCTCATTAATATCCAACGGAGCATCCCATTCTTTGATCTGCTCACGGATTTTGTCCATATTTTCGGGTGAGGCAATCACCGTGACCTGCTTGAGCGAAATGTATGATATGACCTTAACCGTATCGGATGATGTCGAAGATCTTGAGGAACCATAGTAAAATGTATAAGAGTATCTGCTGCTCTGGGTGGTTTGGGTATAAAGATCATCGATGTTCGTTTTGATTTGGTCAGGGTCGGCATACTTTAACTTGAAGTGCTCTGTTATGAATTGGCCTGGAGGACGATCCACCTCGGCAACGAGCGCCCTGACCATATCCCGCAGGTCCTGTCTGCCGAAAACCATAATCTGCCTTGCCTGCGCAAGCGGCT
>CAZVUF010000365.1:0-2030 GCA_964629355.1 uncultured Pirellulales bacterium
AATCTTTTTGTGGAGGCAAATCAAGACTCATTAAGTCTCCTTTGTGTTAAGTCTATTTGCGACTGCCCCACCACAAATAAGTTGGTTAGATTCAATCATTTTTCCCTCTAAATACTACTATGGCACTCGGAAACGGAGCCGGACCAGAACTATCATCGAAATGTAAACGTCCTCGGATAAAACGAATCTCATTGGCTTTCATAATGTAATCATGCCAATATGACGTATCGGTTCTCGAAGGGATTAGAAATACAACTGTTTTACCTCTTTTCCACTCCTCGAAACCTTTCCGTATCCATAAACCGATCTTTCTCCCATAAGGAGGATTCACGAAATTGCACTGGCCCCATCCAATGTTCAATCCATCAAAGTAAGGTTCAACCGGACACGGATCAAAATCGAATCCGAACTCTGCATCTAAGGCTTGGTAAAGTACCTTCGGAGTTCTCCAATCATTCCTAACAGATGTAAACAAAGCCCTATTCACTATTTCACGACCTTTCTGTCTCTAATTATCAAACCTTTCCTCCGCAAGTTGTCCATTCGACTTTCAAACTCTTTTGCCGTAATATCACCAAAAGCAAGAGCATATCTTAACTCTTCCTCCTCACGTCCAATTATACTCTTTCTTCGGCGACTACCCTTACCCATCTTATATAATAACCTCCTCTGGCCATGTACAGGTGACTTTTTCTTTGGTCTCGTCAGTATAGCAGTCTAGTGTATCTACATCTAGACCTTCCACATATTGCATAGCATCTGATTGGTCTTCCGCATCTACCTCAATAGTTCCGGTAATCCTCATTTCAAATGGTACTCTCCATCGTTTCATCTGTTTTTCCTTTCTTGGTTTGGTATCGCTTCATATCACGCAATTTTCGGCATACATTACACTCCCCCTTGAGTCTAAGTTCTCCTTTATATTTGTATTCTTGGAAATATTCATTAGTTGCAGGTTTTGACTCCCCACATTTAATACATTCTTTATATTCAAAACTTAGGGGATTAGGTTGTCGCATAAGTTCATCTGGGTCTGGCAAATCTGATTTGCTTTTGTCGGCCTCGTTGAAACAATCCTCACATACTTTCAGAGAGCCATGAGGAGTTGAAATCAAGAATGTCACACCAAGTGGAGTTATTTTGTTGCACTTTTGACATATAGGATTTATATTCTCAGTAGTTAATCTTTTGGACTTGGCTTTAGAGTACACTTCAGAGAGAGGGCCATACCTTGCCTTTACATACTTCTCACAGGCGGACAAGGCTTCATCTTCTGTGGGATAGAATCTGTCCATTATTAGTAGGGGACGTGGTTGTTTGGGGTCGTCAAATAGAGCAGCTTCATATCCCAGTTGAGTTTTGTGGTTACGACATCTTATAGCTTGTATAGACTCTTCATCGACTGGAAATCCATCTTCACCGATATAGTTGGAACGTGGGAAGTTGAGAACATCGTCAGACAATCCTTTTATAACACATATTAAGTCCCTATATCTGGCCGCTACTATATCTAATCCGAATTGCTTTAGACACTCTGTATTTCCAGATTCAGTTTCTTTACTATTCAAAAATGCTCTCCACATCTTGCGTGATTTAATCCAAGAGACCCCTTTGTACTTTGAAACAGGAATTTCAGGTGTCTTCTCTTTTATCAATTTGAGATTATCAAAGCGCACATCGAGCATAGCATTAGAATCCACAGCAGGATATAATAATTCGCCAGTATCATAGTCCTGTCCCGGAACAAGGGTATTGAAAGTCTGTAGAAATTCAACGTATTCATAGTCTGTCCCTTGTTTTAGACCGTGAAATCCCATTACGAAATCATGGAACCACTGTTTCTCACCTGTAGTACTATTTCTTATCCATCCAACACTATAATTTCCTGGAACTGGTTCGTGACCATAGACATAACGGCCATTTTTGATGTGGTCATAGACATCAGAATCCAGCACTAAATGACGTTGTGTGCCTATATGTATAGCTCGTACTTTCATTTCATATTCTCAATGGCATCTTCACATGCATCT
>CAZVUF010000366.1:0-2006 GCA_964629355.1 uncultured Pirellulales bacterium
CAAATCACCTTGTGAAGCATGGATAGTTATCTCGAAGTCCATGATTTGGCAGTCCTGTCGATTATAGAATTTATGTGTACGAGTATCAGTGCAGACAGTAGTGCCGTCACTCGCCACATACTTGTTCTGCGATTGAATAACACCTATATCCTGACCGGACACAATTTGGAGAAATTTATCATGAATAACCTTTCCATTCTTGCTGCCATCGGTCCAAAAATCATGGCCGTTCATTGCGCCGTGTGTAAACCACAGCGAACGATGATGAGGATGATCATGTTCTTCATTCTCGCCATCCTTCATCGGCCAGTTACGAGTAATATTTACTCCGGTTGGTCCTATCACCGGATAAAAATACGGCCGAGGAGTATCTTTGAAGTTATATTCCGTGACAAGCTGTCCATCAATCTCCACCCTTACTTTATCCGGGAGTTCGGTGACTTTTACGCCACCCGCCTTTTGCCCGCTTGTAGCGGTTTGAGCTTTGTCGACCATTTGCTCCCAAAGCTGCCGCTGCTCTGTCAGCGCTTTGACGCGGTCCTGCGGCTCGGTGCGGGCCTCAAGAAGCACCCAGCCGTTATAATTCATACCCACCAGCAGGTTCATAAGCTGCTGATAGGGGTAATCGCCGATATTCAGCTCGCGAATATGAACGGTGCTGCCAAATCGGTCCTTAACAAGATTGAAGTTATATTCCAGTCCTTCACCACCAAGGTCTTCCGGGTTACAGTTCCAGCAAACGCCGACATTGGGATGGTCGGCTACATCCATAATTTGCCTGATAATCGGCAGTGGAGAGCACGAGCCGTGAACCTCAAGGCGAATCTGCTGGCCATAGTCGGCGGCGAACCGCCCCAGCTCATTAAGTGATTTACCGATCTGCTCAATTGTCTTTTCAGGCGGTACGCCCTTAGGAAGGTCGTTTGGCTTAACTTTTACCCCGGAACCGCCCACATCATAAGAAAGCTTTATATATTCTTTTGCCCCTTCAACATCCTTTTTGAGCTCTGCTGCATCAGTATAGTGAAAAGCAAAATTAGTTCCCAATCCCACAAGGATCACGGGACTATCTTCAAATCGTTTTCTCACTTCCCGACGTTGCTGTACGTTAAGGTTAGATTCAACATTATGGGCATGCTTTGTCCGTAGCTCTACACCGAGAACACTTGTTTTTTCACAGTTGGCAATCAAAGTTGGCAAGTCCCAGTCTTTGCCCCATAGGTAGGTAACTAACCCAAATTTCATGTTTGAGCTGGGTTCAACAGGAGCAAAAGAGAAGGCTTTGCCCAAAGGCTTAGCGATGACTGCTGTGGTGCCGAAATATATAGACCGTTTTAGGAATTCACGACGTTGATTACTGAATGTGCTCATAGATTTTCTTTCTATTTATGAGATATTTTTCAGAACCAGGTCCACCAATGACTGATTCGGTCTTGAATGTTTTATAAGATGCTCTACATCAACATCTCAGCTCATATTCGATAGCGACTGGACTATGTAGTATCTTTAGACAAAACCATTATGTCAAGTTTATTTTACAAAAATAACTGTCCCACTGTCCCAGTGTAAGAGAATTTAATAGACTTGATTCTAACCGCCGGTTGCTAAACCACCTTCCGCAGATAACATACTTTATCGACACCCCATAGATACTCAGACAGGTAACAATGACCTAATATGAAATAACCTACTAACAGGCTTCATACATAGCGAAAAACTGTCACCTGATATTATACTCTGGCACTGTCGGCTCCCACCGCACCTTCGCCGCACCCAGAAGAGTGCCGGTTGCGTATGCTAAGTCAACCAGCGCTATTTGATACTCAGCTAATGCAAGAATCTCGGCGCTTTGAGCATCTGTAAAAGTTGTTTGAGCCTGAAGCACATCCGTTGATGTTCTTAGTCCAAGCTCAAACTGCCGCCGTTCGGCCTCGTACAAACGTCCATCCAAAATCGCACTCTGTCTGCTCGCCAGAATACGCTGCCAGTTTGCCTCAAGCTGGTCT
>CAZVUF010000367.1:0-1992 GCA_964629355.1 uncultured Pirellulales bacterium
TGGTCCCATGGGCGTTTGACAAGTGCAGCCGGCACGGGCAAGACGACCGCCCAAATGAAGACTCGGAGTACCTTCACCAATGCCAGGTGGGACTTCGTGGGCGAGACGGCCAACGGCACCGAGGACATCTGGTGGATCGATGAAGGCAAGGACTATCTGCACCTTTGGTGGGAAACCCACAATTAATTATTGATTATTGCTACGCCTTATTATATGTGGTACTTTATCAAACGATTGCTTTTGTTGCGCCGGTTGTAAATCCGCCATCTACTAAAATAATCTGGCCTGTAATATATGCTGAAGCATCCGATGCCAAAAAGACAACTGCTCCATCGAGGTCGTGCGGCTGGCCGGGGCGGTTCAGAGGAATCCGGCTGGTGATATAATTCACCCACTCTTTGTTCTCATACAGCACAGCATTCTGTGCTGTTTTAAACCAGCCCGGAGCAAGCACATTCACCGTAATTCCGAACTTGCCCCACTCCGCAGCCAGGCTCCTTGTTAAAGCCAGAATACCGCCTCGGCTGGCCGTATAAGGTGCAATCCCTTCCATCCCGAAAACGCATGTACACGAGCCGATATTTATTATCCTGCCGTAGCTTTGTTTTATCATCTCTTTCACAACCGCCTGGGCGCAGAAAAAACTCCCCTTTAGATTTGTATCCAACACGGTGTCCCAATCGGACCAGTTAAATTCTGTGCTCGGATTTCGAATATTTAAGCCGGCGTTATTAACCAAAATATCAATTTTGCCATACTCCTTTATTGCTGCGTGAACCATATTTTCGATGTCATTTTGCGAAAGCACATCTATCTGAACAGGCAAGGCTTTTCTGCCCAACGATTCTATCTCTTTCTTAAATTCGGTCAGCCTCGATAACTCTCTGCTCGTTATCACCAGGTCGGCTCCCGCTTTTGCAAGTGCCTTGGCAAAATACTGGCCCAGGCCTCTGCTCGTCCCTGTAACAATTGCCACCTTGCCGGAAAGATCAAATAAGTCCTGCATTTTTTCTACCCTAAAATTTATGGCTCCAATACAATTTTCAATAGATTTTCCTCAGCCTTAAGCAAACGTTCAAAAGCACTTTGTCCTTCACTTAATGGCAAAATGTCACTGACCAACGGCTGCACATCAATTTCGCCAGATGCCACCAAATCGATACAATCGCGGTATTCACCCGCGCTGGCGTATGAACCTGTGAATGTAAGCTCTTTGGCAACCAATTCCTGCAGGTCAAACTCAGCGGTCTTTTGCAGATTGCCAACAGCGACAACACGTCCTCCCATCTTTGCAACCGAAACTGCATCGCAAAAAGTATCCGCAAAGCCTACAACCTCGAACACAACATCTGCGCCTTTATTTTCTGTCTGCTCTAAGACAAATTCTTTAAGTTGAGATTTAGAAGGATTAACAGCTACAGCAGCACCCAAATCTCTTGCTACACCAAGCCGAAATTCGTTAATATCACTTACAATAACTTTTTTTGCACCTTTGAGCCTGACTGCCTGCAGAACAAAAAGGCCGATTGTCCCCGCTCCAACAATCACTACGGTGTCACCACCCGATATAGATGCCCGATTGGCTGCGTGCATGGCTATTGACACAGGCTCCAAAAGAGCCGCGTGGATGAAAGACAAATCGTCCGGAATTTTCGAGACAATCCACCACGGCACCGCGACATATTCTGCAAATGCACCGTGCCTTTTGAAGCTCGGCACAGAAACACCCAATACTTGTCGTTTTTCACAGCGATTATAAAAGCCCTGCCTGCACGGCTCGCATTTATTACAATACACGGTCGAATCGAAACAGACTCTATCGCCCTTCTCAAAATCTTTTACATTTTTGCCGAAGTTCGCAACAACACCCGCCGCCTCGTGCCCCATTATCAACGGCGGAATTCGCCTTCCGGTTTTGCCAGTAAAGCCCTGAACATCCGAACCGCAAATCCCGCACGCCTTGACGCGAACAAGCACATCATCGTCCCCCAC
>CAZVUF010000368.1:0-1992 GCA_964629355.1 uncultured Pirellulales bacterium
CATCTATATACTGGTTGTACTCGGCCGAAACATTATAACCGCGTGAGTCAGCAAATAGCTGCAGCCCGTGGCCGCCATCACGGTCAGTACTAGGATTGAGGTTGAAAATAGCATCAGCGAAAGTAAAAGGACTACCATTAGTAAAGTTATAGAACGTAGTGCTGCCATCGGTATTTCCAAATGAAGACTGGTTGGTGCCCATGTAGTCGCCGGTGCAATCCCCGTAGGTGTGCTCTGTCCAACCGTTCGTAATAAATGGGTCATTGGCGGTGCTGCCATAGTCTATCCAGTAGTCGTCCACGTGCCCCTTTACTGCCAGCCCATCCTTACCCTGGTGCGTGGCGCTAAGCGGGCACTCGCTAAACCATCCACTGGGCCACAACGTTTGACCCCAGCTGGAGTTATCCATCGGGCATACCCCGCCGTTGGTGGGGCCAGCGTACATATTGGTGTGATAGCCGTCGTTGTCATAATAGCCGAACATCATCGCCGCCGATGTTGCCGAGCACCCGTAGCTCCAGTCAAAAGCGGGCACATTGGAAACCGAGTTAGTGCCCATAGCAATATTGGGCTCGGGGACGGCGACGGCTTCCACCTTGATAGCCGGGGGGCGCCCGGGTACGATAATCCTGTCTATTTTCTTGCCATCATCGGTGGTAATGGTCTCTACAAGATACGGATTTTCATAAGAATCTGCATACACCGGGTTTTGGATAAGCGGTAATGCCGTGCCGGCCGCAAGCAGCGCTATAAAAAATATTACAAGCAGTATCCTGGTAATTTTTACCATAAATTTTCCTGTGCCAATCAACCTCAGGTAGCGATAATCATCACCACTCTGGTAAATACCATGCCCACGAAGATGATGAACAGGATGGAGGCAACGTTGGCAAAGCTGGCGCGATAGCTGACCATGGTGGTCGTCTTATTGCCGGCGGTTACCGCCTGGGTCAGCTCAAGGAAGGGGAGCAGCACTATCAGGACAATGGCGATTATTATGCCGGTATTCAGCCCGCTGGCGGCCCCGAAGGTGTCGTTGAAGTATTCCATGGATATCATTGAGCTCATAACCGACGTGGAGAAGGCGGCGAAGGATACGAAGCTACTCATCAGTTGTGGCGGGTACGCCGGTAAGGATACTATCTTATCAATCTCACCGTTGGCCGAACTGGTCTTCAGGACAAAGTTGGCCTGCTCGCCCCTCTCCAGGGAGTTATTGTAGGCGTATTGATACCGACTGCTGGACTGAGGGGCAATCGTGGTGCTGCCGCTCTGTAACAGACTGCCGTTGACATATAACTCGTAGCTGGTCGTTACTGGCTCGTCATCGGGGTTATTAAGGTTGAAGGTGGCCACTACCGGCTCTCCGGTCTTGGGCACTTCGGGGATAACTGACAGGGTGACGGTGTCACTGGCTGCTCGGGCCGCGACCAAGAAACCAATGAGTAAGAAGATACATAGCCAGACAATAGCCGTCTTGATTATTAGTCCTTGATTGGGTCCGGTGCTTGCTATCTTCATTATTGGGTGTCTATCTTCTAGCGATTACGCAGCCTTATAAACGGTCTGGTGTCGCGACTATAGTGAATATTAAATCGCCAGTTGGCAAAAGTCAATAGTTTTTATGGACTAGTAGTAAACATGAAAGAGCCAGCCGTGGCAGTGCAAAGGGCATAGGCGGTGCCTAATTTTTTAGGGCTGAGATAATAGGTGCTACTCAACGGGGATATGGAAAGTCGCCGTCTTAACCGGCGCCTTTTGGCCATCTTGATGCAGCTCGAAAGTTACCTTACCCTCCACTAGCTGGGGAGGATATACGTGGTGGATATAGGTGTAGGCCTTTCCTGGCCTGACCACGGTGCTGTCCCGGTAAGTCCGGTCGTCAACGGTAACCGTGATGCTGTACTCTATGGCTCTTTCCTCATTATTGATGATGTCGCATTGCAGTATCCATTCTTCATCGCCATCAATTACCTGGACAGTGTATGGTTC
>CAZVUF010000369.1:0-1959 GCA_964629355.1 uncultured Pirellulales bacterium
TCAAAAAGAAAATGCCAATACTAAAGTTACGCTCCGATTTGCAGGATGAGCAAACACGCAAGGCGATGTTCGCTCGCTTGACTGTCACCATTTGTGCGGTGGTTTTGGGATTGGGGGCATTATCTCTTTTAATGATGCACAGGGTTAATTTTGGCGGAACCGGCATAGAAGATGCTTCATATCCCTCAATGGAGCAAATAAAAAGGAACTGGCACCGCTTTCGCGGACCTGGCGGAAGTGGCATAAGCTCTTTTTCTAATATTCTCATAAGCTGGAACGGAAAGACAGGCGAAGGAATCCTCTGGAAAACCAAAGTGCCTCTGACAGGAAATAACTCGCCGGTAATTTGGGACGACCGTGTTTTTCTCTCCGGTGCTGATGAAAACAAACAGCAGGTTTATTGCTTTGATGCTTTTTCGGGTGAGCTTTTGTGGATGGTTGATGTTGTGCATGTATTACAGGATGACGAGCCGGCTGAGGTAATAGAGTACACCGGTTTCGCAGCATCTACTGTTACAACGGATGGGCGTCGAGTTTATGCCATTTTTGCGACGGGTGATGTGGTCTGTTTTGATTTTGAAGGTCGAAAGATATGGCAAAAGAACTTGGGCATTCCTGATAATGCCTATGGATATGCCTCTTCTCTTGAGATGTATCAAAACCTGCTATTGATTCAATACGACCAGGGAGGTGTCGAGGAGGGAAAGTCTAATTTTTTTGCTTTAGACGGTTTTTCAGGTCGAGCTGTCTGGGAAACGAAACGGCCGGTTGCGAACTCATGGACCACACCTATCGTAACTGATATCGATGGTCAATATCAGCTAATAACTGTAGCTGATCCTTGGGTCATAGCTTACGATCCAACCGATGGCACAGAAATCTGGCGAGCCAAATGTATAAGCGGTGACGCCGCCCCATCACCGATATATGCTGGCGGGCTGGTATTTGTTATAGAGCCAGACGCCAGGCTGATCGCTATAAAGCCGAACGGCAGGGGAGATGTGACACAAACACATATTATCTGGAAAACCGAAGAGGGCGGTTCGAATATCTGCAGTCCGGTCAGCAATGGAGAAGTGGTATTCATGCTGTTTTCCGAGGGCCTGATTAGCTGTTATAAGGTGACGGATGGAACGAAGTTATGGGAGAAGGACTTAAGAGAAAACTTCCAGGCTTCGCCGAGCATAGTTGGAGACAAGCTATATCTTTTGGACGAAGAAGGTGTCATGTACATTATTGAAATCGGCTCTGAATATAAGGAGATAGCTAAATGTGAGCTGGACGAGAAGTGTAACGCGTCTCCAGCTTTTGCCGATGGCCACATTTATATTCGAGGTGTGGAGAACCTATACTGCATCGGAAATAAAGAGTGATGGGACAGTTGGATTTGACATTTGTAGAACAGGCGGTAGCAAGAATCGGCACCGAAAAGGAAAAGGTGCTTGAGATTCTGCAGGCCTTACAAGGTCACTTCGGTTATCTGCCGAGAGAAGCTCTGGAACGGGTCTGCGAGCTGACCGATATTACACCTGCATCGATTGTCGGTGTCTCTACTTTTTATAATCAATTTAGACATCAGCCGGCCGGACGCCACATAATCCACATTTGCGTCGGTACAGCCTGCCATGTAAAAGGTGCCGAGCGAATCTATGATGCGTTTCGTCGATACTTGGCGATTCCAGAGGGGAAAGATACAGACTCGCAGAGGCTGTTTACTATTGAAAAGATTGCCTGCCTTGGATGCTGTACGTTGGCGCCGGCAGTGCAAATCGGTCAGGTGACATACGGACACCTTAGGCCTGATAAGGTTTCGACGGTTATTAATGATTTTCTAAGCTATGAAAAAACCAGGGTAAGCAAGCGGGAGAAAATACATAAGCCTCAGACTGAAGAAGTGGACCACCGTGGTGAAATTCGCATCGGCCTGGGTTCGTGCTGTGTAGCTCGCGGAAGCGGCAA
>CAZVUF010000370.1:0-1948 GCA_964629355.1 uncultured Pirellulales bacterium
CCGAGAATAGAAATATTTTCGAGCCCCTCGCCCCAGATCAGGCTGTCATGCCAATGGCTATGGCCGAAGTCCTGGTACTTGTGCTCATCTCCCCACGGATTCGGCTCAGCAGGGTCATATCCGGCTTCTGCAGTAGGCTCAGCCGCTAATATCGTCGCACCATGATCGAGGTAAAGCCCGACGTTACTCTTTAAATGAATCGAAAAACACAGGTAGGTGCCGGCAGGAAAATGTACTGTGCCGCCACCTGCTACGGATGCAGCTTCGATAGCTTTGTTAATCGCCGGCGTATCGAGTGTCTTGCTATCGCCTACAGCCCCATATACTTTAACATCGAAAACTCCGGCATCAACCTGCGCAACTGCAAGGAATTGCGTGATGGCCAAAATAAGACAAACCATCATAAGGATTCGTTTTGACATGGTTTTTGCTCCTTTTTCAAAATCTGAAGGTTTTATTTCACCGTAACGTCCCAGACCTTTGAACGACGAGATTTGCCGTCCGGTCCTTCAATATCGAGCACAACAACATAACTGCCGGCTTTTTTATATTGATGGAGCGGGTGTTGCTCCGTCGAGGTTGTGCCATCACCGAAGTCCCATTTCCAGGATGTTATATTACCATAGGACAAATCCTTGAACGCCACCAACCGGCGGTCCATATCCAATACTTTGAAAGACCACTGTGCCTCGATAGGTTTGCGGAACTTCTCCTCAAGCGGCATCAATTGAAACGCACACAAATGTGATGCATTGCCGTACATTTTGTGATTTCGTGAAAGGTTCCAGAAGCCATTATTTTTTCCCCCACTGCTGACGTCATCGTAATCAATGACTGCCCAGCATAGACCGATGATTTTGTTTTCCCAAAGCACGGATTCCACCGCGCGGGCTGGTCCTTCGGGACCAGCGTAGTCAAAAGGCGTTATCCAAAATTCAAGTACAAGCTTCCCAGCTTCTCCAGGCTTGAAATCATAATTGCAAACTGCGTTCGCAAGAGGCAGCTCTTTGATCCATGGCTGGACACCCCAGGCAAGAGTCCAGTCTTTGCCCTCAGCCGGAGTGAAGATATGATAGTTTTGCGCGTGCACACTGTGGATAGCCCAGTTGGCTTCCTCGTCACTGATTCGCTCATCTTTAGCGGCTGCGGCTCCAACCTCTTCAGGAATCCACATTTCACGATGTCCCTTGTCAATCAGAGGACCACCTGAAGCGTCTCCATCTACCACGACCTCGAAGGTATCATTGTGCAAACCGGGAAGAGAAAAATCCCAGTAATTATCGTAAGCCTCATAGAGAAAATACAGCCTATTTATTCCTTTGACCCACCCAACTCGCACACGCACATCCAGGTTATTCGGGTCGGGTTTCTCCCACTTGCCTTCGTCATCTACAAGCTGGTCGGTTCCAATGACATATTCATTAGGTACCACGGCCCAGTCATCGGCTTTGCCGTCTATGCGCGGAATCATGTTGGCGGGAAATTGAAAGATTTTAAAAGTAACGTCCCGCCGTTCAAGAGCTGCTGCTGGGTAACAAACCAACGATGTAAGTATAATGATGATTATCTTTTTATATGTGATCATTTGGCCCTCCAGTGCAATTGCCCGGCTCACTTTGCGGTGATAACAATAAATATCGTTTGATAAGGCTCTAATTCTAACGTTAAATGTACAAAACCGTTCTCTGAAGAAGCATCAGCTAAAGGTTCAATTCTTCCCGAAGTTGGATCCCAGAGTTGTAACTGGCCGCTTCCAGCTAAGGTCGCTTTACGAGTTTGCTTTTCATGGCTTTCATTGAAAAACATATAAAGCTCAGCATCGCGCCAGCGGCGGTGAGTATATTTAATTGCAGGACAGCTCTGCTCCAGCATGACATCCGGTTTGGGTAAGGCTTTCAATATCTCAGCAGTAAGTTTGCCGGACGGCTCGTGTATGGCCCAGCTCAAA
>CAZVUF010000371.1:0-1915 GCA_964629355.1 uncultured Pirellulales bacterium
AATCCCAGAAGTACCTGAACGTCGCCTCCTGTATGGAAGTCAAAAGCTGCTCATCAGTCATTGCGTAAGGAGTGGCTGAAACAATAGCTGAAGCCGTGCCTTCTACCCCATTAATCACAGGCTTGACATAATAGTAGTACGCCAGGACATTAGTGCCCAAAAAATTGCTATAAACAGAGACGCTATGAACTGAAGCGTTTAACTTTGTATAAGGTCCCCCCACATATTGAGAACGATAAATATTATAACCATTTAAACCCGATGCCGACACAGGCGTCCATCGCAAATCAATTCTGCAGTCGTGGCCCTCGGCAACAAGGCCTTCAATCAAGGTATCCGCCGCAGACAGCAGCAAGGCTATACTCAACGCCAACGCTAATACTGCAACAAACTTCACAAAAAAAGCTTTTTTCATTTTAATACTGCTTCTGTTATCTATACAGTGAAACGGGGTGTCTAACTGTTTGAGCCAGACACCCCAATCGCTAATTAGTATCAATCATCGTTATTCGATGATTTTTCAATTACGGACAATTCGAATTAGACTCATCGTTGCATTTGAGCCAATTAGCAGCCATTTCTGCAAAATCAGCAAAGTTGACATAGCAGTCTTCATTTATATCGCCGTGCATATACGAAGGGCAGTTATCGGCCGTACTGAATTTCCACATGGATTTGGGAGAGCCGCTCCAGCCTTCCGTCTTTATCTCCGGACCTGGACTGTTCGGGTCATAGCAGTCAACACGCCAATAATAATCCTGATGTGAGTCAAGCGAACTAATCGCAACAGAATTGGCATCCTGCTTGTCCAATATTTTGGTGTTGGTGGTTTCTTCCGGCGGCATATTCGGGTCTTTGCCGAACCATACGTCGCAAAGAATAGTGCCGCCCTGACGAGGAGCAGGCCTGTCCCACGACAGCACAGTCACTTCAAACGGAACAAGATCGATCGCGCCATTTGCAGGTTCAGGGTTCGACGCACCGTAACGGTAAGTAACTGATACATCATCCCAGTTAATAGAGCCTATGTGAGCATCGGGGCCTATACTGCCTGCAGTCATGCCCATAAAAACCCTGCCGTAAGCAGCCGTAAACGGCGCGGTCACGGGACCGGAAATAAACTTCCATATATCACAGGGATCGAGATCACCAGAGGGAATGGGGGGAATGGGGGGAATGGGATCGGCATAAAAATACCCTATTACTGCGGTGTCAAGCCAGTAATCGTACTCGTCGTACCACTCGACCTGGAAAAAAGCGTCCCGGCCGTAAAGACCACCACCATCGCTTGAGAGAGCAATGGCCCAGACGCTGAAATCGTACTCATTATCCCCGACCACAGGAAAATCCTGGAATATACCGGTATCATCCAACCATTCTTTCACAGCTTTGGTGCCGCTTTTTATCGCATTAGCATCACTGTGATGCTCACCGTTTGTGCCGTAAGTCGCCCAGCCTGGAATCGGAGGGCCACCAAACCTGCCTAAATCACCCTCTTCAAAGCCGGAGCTCAGCAAGTTACCGGCCAAGGCATTGCCGGCAGCAAAACCAACAACCAATATCACTAATAGGACAATCTTTTTCTTCATAATATATCCTTTCCTTAATATGGCAAGACAGGGCGCTTGACTTTTTACACCCGAGCGCTCCAATCGTCAATTCATAAGAATCGTCATCAAGATGATTTTTTAACTATTGTTGACACTGCGGATTAGACCCATCGTTGCATTTGGGCCAATTAGCAACCATTTCTTCAAGATCAGCAAAGTCGACATAGCAGTCTCCATTTATATCGCCGGGTATATACGAAGGACCGCAGTTACCGGCCGTATTGAAAGTCCACGTCTCGTCGCCTTCCGACTTTATCTCCGGACCTGGACTGTTCGGGTCATAGCAGTCAACACGCCAATAATAA
>CAZVUF010000372.1:0-1906 GCA_964629355.1 uncultured Pirellulales bacterium
AGCCGTCGGGCTATAATCGCGATTTGCAGGAGGATAAGATTCATATTTTCGCCGCCAGCGACACGGTTGAAGCCTCGTTGGATATGGCACGAGCTGTTGTTTCGCATGCAAAGTTAAATACGACGAAAATTTCTGCTGGGCTGCAAGAGGGATTTTTGGATGCTACTGCTCTGACAGACTATTTGGTTCAAAAAGGTGTGCCTTTCCGCGAAGCTCACGGAATTATCGGGACGTTGGTTGCCGACTGCGAAAAACAAAATAAGAAATTAGCTGAACTGAGCATGGATGAGCTGAAAAAGTATTCGGCTTTTATCGAGAAGGATGTTTACGAATTCCTTGGACCAACAAATGTAGCCGGCAAATATGTCACTGATGGTGCAGCAGGGCCTCAGCAGGCAAAAAGACAAATTGCGTACTGGAATAAACAATTGGTACAACGATGAGTTTAGGTGAAGATGAAATAACCGCGTGGTTTGCACGTCAGAGTATATTATCCGCTGCGGAGTTTCCCATTGGTATCGGTGATGATATGGCTGAGATCCAATTGGCGGAAGGTGTTTCGGTTCTTATCACTACCGATATGCTGCTGGATGGCGTCCATTTTGACCTGCGAAAAGTGAATCTGAAGCAGGCAGGTTATAAAGCTATGGCGGTAAGCCTTAGCGATTGTGCTGCTATGGCTACAGTGCCTGTTGCTGCGGTTGTTTCTGTGGCGCTACCGAAAGGTTTCGGCCAGAAAGAATTAAAACAGCTTCATTCGGGAATTACTTCAGCCGGTGATAAGTACAATTGTCCCCTTATAGGCGGTGACATAACAGCCTGGAGGAAGAAGGAGCCGTTTGCGATAAACGTAGCGATGCTCAGCAGGCCCGCCGGCAATAAACCCATAAAACGGTCTGGTTCAAAGGTTGGCGACACTATCTGCGTGACAGGCGAGTTAGGAGGAGCCATCGGCGGAAAGCATCTGAAATTTGAGCCGAGAGTTAAAGAGGCGATAAAGCTCGCTCAAATGGTAACTGTAAATTCAATGATGGATATAAGCGATGGGCTGAGCAGTGACCTGAATCGTATCTGCCAAGCCAGCGGTGTGGGAGCTGTTATAAACGCAGAGAAGATTCCCATATCAAAGCAGGCCCAAAAGGCCAAAGACCCATTAAGCTCGGCTCTGAATGATGGCGAAGATTTTGAGCTGCTTTTTACTGTCTCGCCGCAAGAAAGTGAAAGATTATTAAGGATGTGGGACGATCCAGTACCGATAACACAAATCGGCACAATTACAGAAACAAAAAAGATGCAAATAAAAATGCCCGATGGCCGAGTGGTTGTTCTGGAGGTTAGTGGATACGACCATCTTCGCGAAGCAAAACCCCCCAAATAAATTGGGGGGCTAAATGTTTATGGATGTCGATTTTAATATTACTTCAAATTCGCCGGAAGAAACCATCGAACTTGGTCAGATAATAGGTTTGCAATTGAAGGGCGGGGAGGTTATCGCGGTTTGCGGTACGCTGGGCAGCGGCAAGACGCATCTTATCAAGGGCATCGCAGCCGGTGCGGGAGCAAAAGACCGCAGGGATGTCACAAGTCCTACATTCGTTATAGTAAATGAATATTCCGGCAGACTGGATATTTATCATATTGACGCCTATAGACTAAAATCCGTCGCCGAGTTTGAGATGTTAGGCTTTGACGATTTTTGCTACCCCCAGTCGGTGGTTCTGATTGAATGGGCCGATAAAATCGAATCAGCCCTGCAGGCCGTCGATTACACTCGGATAGAGCTTTCTCACGCTGGTCGGACCAAAAGAAAAATCCATATCAAGAGCGCACCAGAAAACATGACATTTCAAAGAACCCCGCAATAAATTGCGGGGCTAAATATTTAGCCCCCAAATTTATTTGGGGG
>CAZVUF010000373.1:0-1905 GCA_964629355.1 uncultured Pirellulales bacterium
TATTGGAATACAGTAAAGGCAAAGTATAGAGAAAGGAAAAAATGAAAACGGAAAAAAATGTGGGGGATGCTATTGATATCGAATGGGTCGATTCGATGAATAGGCAAGGCTGGGA
Organism: uncultured Pirellulales bacterium; assembly: GCA_964629355.1. Lineage (GTDB taxonomy): Bacteria > Planctomycetota > Phycisphaerae > Sedimentisphaerales > Anaerobacaceae > CAZVUF01. Next base: position 116 of record CAZVUF010000373.1, read on the forward strand.
ATCACCCAATGATTTAATAGAAGATGGATATGAAGTCTGTATTACAAGAGGATGGTTAGTCAAAGAGACAGATAGTTGCCTTTGTGTATCAGCTACAAAAGGTATTACTCCTTCGAGCGACTATCTTGGAATAACAATAATACCTAAATGTAGTATAAGAAAGTTTGAGTAAAGATGACCTTTAGCTATAGTGACAGTTTTTTAAGCCGGAGCATAACGGATGTCCAGGAAGCAATTGACGAACCGATTATAAAATCTAAATACACTTCGGCCAGAATTATCAATCATCTTGAAAAATCCTACATTCTCGTTCTCAACGAAATAAATCGTAATTCCAAAACCCCCGCAGTAGTTAAGCAGACTATTACCATAGCGGCCAATACGACCAAATATGTATTGCCTCACGTAATGGGTTCTATGTATGGAGTATATAATGCAGATGAGGTCGGTGGGAAGATATTCTATGATGGAAGGTCTATCCATAACCCATTTGGGCGATACTTGTGGCTGGAAGGAAAAACCTTAAACATACAATCAGTAAGTTCTCTTGGTCTTGGAACATCTCTCGTTGTGGAATGGATTCCTAATGGTGTGGCCAGATTACACAACGGAACTTGTACGATTAGTGCTGATGGTTTGACTGTTACTTTCGGGGCTACTCCTAACGCCGGTACTCTCGATACACACAATCAAGCCTACGCAGGTAGTGTTTTTGGTATCATAGGTGTAGATGGTGATGTCGTGACTGGGAATTATCTGCAAGAACGTAATATTACTGCCTATGATGAAACTACAAGACAGGCTACTTTGGATGTGGCATTAAGTCCTATCCCTACTACTAATAATGGAAATATTTACTATGAAATAGCTCCAGCCATTAGTAAGGGGATGGATTCAGTCGTAGCACTATATACAGCATATCGCATCTGCTCTACCGAAGGGAATAAAAAACGAGCAAGTGGAATACTTGACGCCTACCGAAACGAGATACGGAATGTTCGTTTAACTACATATTATAGTAACATGCAGGAAAGCCCAAGGCTTCGAGGGGATAATTTTGACTCCAGGAGATACCGCCGTTATTGATTAGGAGAAATCTTAAATGGGAGAGATTTTCAACGACAGCGGTTCGTTTGACGATGTTGCCCTTGTTCCCCCCATCTTACAAGGAGAATATGTCCCCTCTATAGATACCCCAAAAATAGAGGATGGGTTTAAGTTAATAATTCCATTTGGCGGGGGGAGGACGACACGGAGTGGCACTGAATATATAGTATCTGCGGAGGGGGGGGCAACAAGAACTGACTATGGTAGCTTTGATTCTGTCCCTGCATCCCAAGTATCCTATGATTTGAGCAATCTTCTTGCTCCTACGCAGGTGACTACGGTTCCAGTGCCAGGAGGCATATTTGACTTAGATAGAACGCTTAAACAGATACAGGTATTGGGAACAGAAAAAGATGTTCTTGTCTACACATCAGATATAATAACAGTATTGGAAGAACATACTTGGGATGAGGTTACCCCTCCTGGGGAGGGAGATTCAAGTCGTTGGACAGACGCCGCAATATCAGACGACCAGATGAAAGCCGTGGTTACAAAATATTACCCTGCGGATGAGAAGGCCTTTTATTTCTCTGGTGATGGTGCGGATAATTGGACAGAGAAGACGTGGCCGGGAAGTACAGAAGTTATACTTGACATGAGTAGGGATGGCAATATGATATTGGCTATGCCTGTTTCAGGTACTCAGGTTTTTATATCAACAGATGATGCAGATAGCTGGGATA
>CAZVUF010000374.1:0-1272 GCA_964629355.1 uncultured Pirellulales bacterium
TATATAATATTGCCTCCTTTCCCCTTTTTCAGATTCTACCTCAGCATCAAGCCATTGGAGGACATCCTGCTTTGATTTGTGTCTTTCCAATAGGTCATATAATTTCTCAGAACAGAGTCGACAACCAATATTCACCGGCAAATAATCTGTATATTCTCCATGTCTTAGAGAAAAGTATTTTGTTTCCCAATCTTTTACCCACCCCTGCCTTGGCAACAGATTCGTTCCACTAAAATCCCTTATGTAAGCCACTCCTGCACGACCTCCAACATCTGCGCCAGATAGGACTTTATAATAATTAGTCATCTCAGTACCACAAGAAGTGTTATGTCATCAAAAATGTTTTACTTTCGTAGTTACCTTCTGTGTTAACATACAATCTACTTTGTTTAATTTCAACATATTTAGCCACCTCTCCAATATTCAGGCTTCAACATCTCAGGATTTTCCATAACAGGCTGTATGACATATTGAGAAAATAGAATTATAAATCGATTCGCTGATGGGCCAGCTTCATCAGCTGATTTGATCATTTGATCGAAAACCCATTGGTGATACTCCCAAGGATGTGGACCTGAGTGATATAGGGTTGACAATGGATTCCAATTCCACACGTCATCTAAACTCAAATTATACTTGCTTACTATTTGCTCAAATCGGGGAGTCCAAAAACTGTGTTTGTTAGTGGCAAAATGATGTATTTGGGTTTGGATCTCGGGGTCTGAAGCCAATTTAAGCCAAACCCAAATTGAATGAATTGTCCAAGCAATTGAATAAACAATCAAAGCAGCAAAAAATCCTATCCAGAACCACCTAACAAAAGCATCTATTCCTTTCTGAAAACTTTTCTCGACTATAGCAGTATAAACACCAGCAATTAAGCCTGTTATTAAACCGGTTATTACAGCTGTTATGAACATCCCCTCCAAAGAAAATTCATGTCCTGTCGGATCGATAGAGTTCACTGGATTTGCATGGCAGTAGAGGTATTTGTGTAAACTCTGTGGGTCGGAGTAATTGCCGCTGAATGGGTCAATGCGATTGAATAATCCACTAAGCGGGTTATACCACCTTGCTCTTAAGTAATACTGTTGAGCATCGGTATCTAAGTATTCACCTGCATACAATAAACTTGTAGCTTGAGTGGGTGTCTTGCCCGGATTATTCTGGGCTGCTGATTCGTCTTGTAAGAGCACACCGTAACCATCGTAACTGAAATCATCGATGATATTTGTGCTGCCGATGCTGCCGGAAACCAACTGCCTTGTGCTG
>CAZVUF010000374.1:1282-1894 GCA_964629355.1 uncultured Pirellulales bacterium
GGTCGCTGTCTTCAGCTTGCGTCAGAACATCATTACCAATTGTGTAAGTCTTTAGCGTGCCGCCGGTACTCTCCTCCAGAGGCTGGGCGTAGCCTGTATGATTGTAAGGGTCAACGAGGTAAGTCGTTATCGTCGGTGAAACGTCCGGGTCGTCTATTTTCTTTACGCGGATTCCCTCATCGTTATATTTGTATTCTACAACTGTTGTGGTGCTTGATAGGTAATCGACCGTAGTTACACGCGCCAGACGGTTCCGGAGATTGTACTCATACGTGACTTTTTCAACTTTAGTATCGTCGCTGCCTGTTTCGGGTGTACCGTTGGTATCCCACGTGATTTTCTTTATAACAGAACCATTGTCATCGTATCCGAGTGTAAAGTTGCCTGTTCGGCCTGTGCCGTCCCATTGGCCGTATTCGATAATCCTATCAGCCTGGCCCCATGTGCTGACGCCAAGTTCGCTGTACTGCACAGAGGCATTGGCAAGTTGCTCAAAACCGGCAGGGCTTATCAGCATGACGTAGGCTATCAATACCGACAGACAGCGATGAGACAAACTCAAAGGCATACGTGTAGGCTGACGCCCTCGAATCCGTGCCAAGATTTGCATTA
>CAZVUF010000375.1:0-1893 GCA_964629355.1 uncultured Pirellulales bacterium
AGCTTGAGACGGTCAGCCGGCCTTCATCAAGAAAAACAATTTGTGAGGAGGCATTCCGAATTTGCAGCCTGCTTTTAAGTGCGGCAATAGTGGCTCCCTCAATTGCATCATGGCCGTTCATATAATCAACTATAGAGTATGTTACTTCCTCTCCACGCAGACCTGTTGGGCATTTATAGAGTTTTTTATTCCGGCAATATGGGTATAAATAGCCATCTTTGATGCCCTGAATTTGTTGCTTTGAGTCGCCGCCTTCATAATATACCCATGCGTTTTTGTTTGGTAGTCCATCTACAACTCTATGTGTATTTCCGCATACCATTTTGCCGTCGTTATCATCAGCGTATAGATTCCAGGCAAGGCATAATTGCCGCAGATTATTTAGACAAGCTGAGCGTTTTCCCTGTTCTCTAGCCTGCTTAAGTGTCGGTATTAATATCGCCATTAGTATCGCGATGATGGCAATTACGACCAGGAGTTCTATTAAAGTAAACCCCGTTAGAAATCTCCATCCTTTCACATACATGTTCCTGATTTCTAACGGGGTAAATTTTTTTCGTTTGACCATAATGCATCCCTTTTATATCGTTATTAGTAGTCCCTGAAGTTTCTCATCCATTCGGGCCAGTCGCTCGGCCAAACACCGCCCGCTAATGTCCATGGACCTTCCGTATTGAACGTTCGGTGCCATTTTAAAATCCATAACTCTTTAAGTCCAATCTTTCTTGCAGAAAAATCCAAGAAAAGGCAGTTTACTGCTCCGTTGTGCCGGTTAATGCAACATCGTGCCATCAGATTGCTACTGGTCCAGGCAGCAAACTCGTAGGAAGCAGGTGCATCTTCAGGCCACGGCCATAGGTCGAAACGCAGTGCATCTATGAACAGCGGTATATTGCTTGCGCCGGGTACATTTGGTGTTCCCCAATTATCTACAGTACTCATGTTGCGAGTACCTCGCGGTGCAGGATTATTCGTCGCGAGGACATGGCCATTTATACTATAGCTGCCCGCTATGCCGTTTGGACCCGCGCTATATCCTCCATAGATTCCTTTATAGATGCCCCAGGCTGTAAATATGTTAAGTGTTGGCACGACATTTCCTTTTTCGTCAATAATAGGTTTTGTTGCAGTCGGGCAAAACCAGGTTTTATTCTGCTTCCAATCCTTATACTGCTCTTCGAGCTGCCAAGGCCACCAATACCCTGTGGAATTAAAGCCGGTCATGAATTCGCCATCATTTGCTTCGGTATACATTGAGAAGAAATGACCCCATTGGTGCAGGTTTGAAAGACAAACCATCTCTTTGGCCCTTCTTCGGCCACTGTCACCAATTGCTCCGAGGTTCATTAATAAAAACAACACACAGATTAACGCGACTACCAAATCTTTTTTTGTAAAAGCTATTTTCATTGAGTTTTTTCTAAAATTAGTAGTCCTTAAAGTTTCTCATCCATCTAGGCCAGTTGCCTGGTTGCGCACTATCGGCTATTATCCACAGACCTTCCGTATTGAACATCCTGTGCCACCAGCCCACCTGTAGCACGAAACAGGTTGGTCTTTACCAAAAGAAACCAGGGGCGTTTCCATATCGAGGTACTGCAACACCATTTTTAATATCTGGGTCGAATATCCTCCACTCGCCATGACCATCTAAAAAGCCGATATTTCCGCCGGGAGGATTACCGTCACTCATCAAGTGGTTTGTCCGGTCATACACTATGCTTTGAGCATATATACCCCCGGGGATTTGGCCGAAATTATACCCGTACTTAGTACGGCTTTGTGGCATACCCATTATTGAATCGACGCACAATTCCCGAGTGGCCGGAGAACTCTCCCGGTTTGTTGTTAACCATATCTTTTTCTCGGTGTCCTTTTTATAAGCTACAATAT
>CAZVUF010000376.1:0-1893 GCA_964629355.1 uncultured Pirellulales bacterium
TTCTGGATTTGTGCATCAATTGCAAGGCGTGCCTTTCGGAATGTCCCTCAGGCGTGGATATTTCCAAGCTAATGAGCACTGCACGTACGCAGTACGTCAAACGTAGGGGCTTAAGACGAACAGAGTCACTATTAGCTCGTAACCGCTATCTAAGTATAGCAGGCAGTTTTTTTTCACCTGTCTCTAATTTTGTAATGCGGCTTAGTGTTTTTAAGTGGCTGCTTGAGAAATTCACAGGCCTTTCTCGCAAAAGAAATATGCCGGCTTTTAAGCGCAGCTCATTTTTGAGGGCAGGGCGAAAATATTTGGCTGCTTGCGAGCCGATAGAAAAACCAATCGATAGGGTGGCATATTTTGTAGATACATACGCAAACTATAATGACCACGAGTTGGGTTTTGCTGTTCTCGATGTCCTGAGGCACAACGATATAGAAGTAATTTTGCCGAAGCAAAGACCTGCACCGCTGCCGGCTATTGTATATGGCGATGTAAAAAGAGCACGCAAGGATTTAATATATAATGTAAGACATTTAGCAAAGGCGGTTCAAAATGGCTACAAGATTGTTTGTTCTGAGCCGAGTGCTGCGTTGTGCCTCAGAGATGAGCTTCGCCATTTTATTGCGGGCGAAGATGTTAAACTTGTTTCGGAGAATACGTATGAATTGATGAATTATCTACTTAGCCTGCTTACGCAGAAGAAGTTAAAGGTTCCGATTGCGTCGTTGCAGGAGAAATTTGTTTATCATTTGCCGTGCCATTTATCCGCCGTAGGCGATGGGCAGGCGAGTGTGAAACTGCTGCGAGAGCTTTGCGGGATAGAAGTTGTTGAGCTTAAGGCCGGCTGTTGCGGTTTAGCCGGCACGTTCGGCATGCAAAAGAAAAATTACGAGCTTTCCTCGCAAATAGCTGCGAGATTTAAAGAGGCACTGGAAAAATCGCCTGTTAAAAATGTCCTGACCGAATGCGCCGCCTGTAAAATGCAGATTGAGCATTTAAGCGATTGTGTGGTGAAGCATCCAATTAAGGTAATAACTCAAGTTTGTAATATCAATTAACAATGAGATAGTAAGATGGGGCTTGACCCACCATGACTCTGTCTTTGAGCTCGATATCGTTTTCTTGGTACCATTCGATAGCGTTCTGCTTTAGTTATGGCGGACATTTTGCACATATTGAGCGAAATAGTGTAGTACTTAAATAGCGATCGCCGCGGTCGGGCAAAATCACTACGATAGTGCCGCTGGTCTCTCTCTTCGTTACGTGTAAAGCTCCTGCTACCGCTGCGCCGCTCGACATTCCAAGGAACAATCCTTCCTTAGCAGCAAGCAGCCTTGTCGTTTCAAAGGCCTCACCATCTTTAATAGTAATCTTTTCATCAAGTACATCCGGATTGTAAATCTTCGGATTGATGGATTCCTTCATATTTTTAAGGCCCTGGATTGTATGACATTCTGTAGGCTCAACGCCGATAATTTTGACGTCCGGTTTTTTCTCTTTGAAGAATCTACTTACGCCCATAAGCGTCCCTGTTGTCCCCATGCCGGCGACGAATACATTAATCTCGCTGTTAGTTTGGGCTAAAACTTCCGGCCCGGTTGTTTCGTAATGAGCGAGGACATTAGCGTCATTTTCGAATTGATTCGGCATAAAATATTTATCAGGCTCGGCTTCGAGAAGCTCATGAGCTTTTCTGATAGCACCGTCGGTGCCTTCTCTTGCGGGGGTAAGCACAACCTCAGCCGCCAAGGCTTGAAGTGTATATTGCCTCTCGGTGCTGACGCATTCCGGCATACAGAGTTTGACTGTATATCCTTTGGCTGCTCCAATCATGGCTAAGGCGATGCCAGTATTGCCCGAAGTCGGCTCGAGTATGATTTTGCCCTTAGAAAGCTC
>CAZVUF010000377.1:0-1890 GCA_964629355.1 uncultured Pirellulales bacterium
TGCCCCCCTTGAATTCGCAGACCGCAGTTGACCTGGAATTCCTTTGAGCCGTCGGAACAGAATAACTCAGCCGAGGTTGGTCTTTCCCATTCCAAATCAACGCCTTCCGCTAACGGATTTGTATAAATACCGATGAAAGGAGCGAACAGGTACTCTTTATCCGTAACAATTGAGATAGTCGGAATCGAGAGCATCGCCTCCCGCATCATGCCAGCATAATCAGGATCATTATAAACTTGCGGGTCCATTTCATAATCGGCCGGATATCCACTCCAAGAATCAGGATAGCCAGCATCCAGTGCTTGTTGCTGAGTTTGCTTGATCACGTCGTCAATGAAAATATAAGTATGGGTATCCATATGGGATGGCTTCCAACCGGACTTCATTGCCACTGCCCGCAGACATGTAGTTGTGCTGATGGAGATAGGACCGCTATAGACTCTGCCTGTTGGATTGCCAAAATCAAAATTGTATGGCTCACTGCCGTCAAGAGTATAATATATAACAGCACCTTCAGTTTCAGTGGTGATTGTGACAGAAAAAGGCGCATCATAAAAACCGCGATTGTGACTGAATTCCAGCTCGGTTACAGCACCTAAGTATCCGCTATTATTTGCCCTGCCCGGTGTCGGAGAAGCCATAAACTGCAGGTTGTCGCTGGCGTCAGGATAGCGACCATAAGAAATATCAACAGTCTGCTGGCCGAAGGTAATACTATCAATCAAAGAACTGCCGTCAGTATGGAACAAGCCGATTTCCTCTCCACCAGCACCGAGCTTGAAGTTTGCGTGCAGGCCAACATCGGTAGTATCATCATCAGCCCATATCAATAGATACCCATGTGCCGGAATAATAGTCGCTGAGGGATTATTTGTTGGAAACCGCCATTTGGTGGGCATAGATAAATCATCCGTGAGGTACATGCCGCCTACATTTATAGCTGTGTTCCCAAAGTTGTATATCTCAATCCAGTCGTCGTATTGATCCTGCGAGTCCCGGATAGTGCTGCTGTTGGAGGCCATCAGCTCGTTAATTACTAAAGGAATGCCTGTCTGATTATCAGCCGTAAAGGCGGAATCAGTAAAACCAGCTAAAAATACCAACACTATCAAGCTAAACATCGAAATTCTTATAGAAATGAGCATATGTGATGTCCTTGCTTTCTGTGGTCTTAAGCCGTCGATTATAGGTCCTAAAAATTAAAATAAATAAATTAAACTTAGTTATTTTAACATTTTCGGGGCTATGATTCAATGCCTGTCTTTTCACAATGGCCCAATTTTTAAATGGTTATAAAACTTCTCTTTGACATTGCTGGCATGAGACTGTACGATTCGCACATAAAAAAATTACTTTGGTGGATACAACGAAGTCAAATATGCAAATAAAACTAAACTTTCTCGGAGCAGCTCAAAATGTTACGGGCTCCCGGTTTCTTCTGCAGGTTAACGACACTCGGTTTCTGGTGGATTGCGGGCTTTACCAGGAACGGCACCTAAGAGCAAGAAATTGGGAACCATTTACAATAGACCCAAGAAGCATAGATGCCGTCCTTCTGACTCATGCACATCTGGACCATTGCGGCCTATTACCGAAACTGGTCAAAGAAGGATTCAAAGGCAAGATATACTGCACCGCCGCCACCTCAGAAATCGCGCAAATTATATTGCTGGATTCAGCTAAACTGCAGGAAGAAGATGCTGAATACAAGCGTAAAAGACACGAACGTGAAGGCAGAAAAGGACCTTTCCCGGAAATACCGCTATATACAATCTCCGACGCTGAGGCCTGTTTTCCGCACTTTTCGCCTATTGAGTATGAACAATCAATGAAGCTTGGTGAAGGTATCGAAGCAACTTTTTATGATGCCGGCCACGTTCTCGGCTCTTC
>CAZVUF010000378.1:0-1888 GCA_964629355.1 uncultured Pirellulales bacterium
ATCGCTGCAGAGGCTGGGATGGGCACAGCAAACGTCGATGTTGTTGCAGTGTTTGCCGGCTCGATAGGAGAGGTCGGAGGTTTTATTGCTACAGTTATGTTTTGGGTATTTGTGATTGCTTGTATTTGCCCGACAGGTTTTTGTGCGTTCCTGGCGGCCAACGCCTTTTCAACAATGTTCCCAAAATTGTCGAGAATTGGTCTGACTATGGTTGCCGGTATCATAGGACTCGTTCTGGCAGCTACCGGCGTAGCTCAGAATCTTGTCGGTTTCTTTTTGATTATTGGAGCTTCATTCGGGCCGATCATTGGAGCTATGACTGCGGATTATCTGCGCAACGGACAATGGTCCGGACCGCGAAAGGGGATCAACTGGGCAGGTTATATTGCATGGGCTATTGGATTTGTTATAGGAATTCTTGGAGTAATTCCTGGAATCGGTTTTGGTTATGGACTTGAAACATTAATGTCTTTCATTGTTGGTTTTGCCGTATATTTGATTCTGGCCGATTTCGGATTAGAGCCGGAAGTAATTCCAATGCCATCGAAAGATTCATAACATAGAAAACACCGGACAGGTAAAAATAAACTAAAAAAACTTAGAGTATGCTAATTTACAGTTGGTATTAGCCAAGAATGAATAAACTCTTGCTACTTGTTTAGAGCATACCCCTGTATCTAAATACGGCAAAAAAATATTTATCCGAAGTTGTAGTGCTTTGTTACAGCTTCATGGACGTTCCAGGTGCACTCGAGGTCCTCGGGGAAGACCACGAGATCGCCGGGCCCGAAACTCACCGAGTCTTTGCCGTCGGTAACCGTAACTTTGCCTTCAATCAAAAGGCATGTTTCTTTTTCCGTATACGCCCAGTCGAAGGTGCTGGGTTCGCATTTCCAGATTGGCCATGCCTTGCAGGCCGCAGTTTCCTGGTCGGAGGGTTTTTTAACAATCACATCTTTTACGGTCGACATATTTTTATGCTCCTATTATTATTTTCAATTCGTGCATTATTGTAGCTATAGCAGGTTATTCTGCAAGTTAGAATATGAAATTCCATTCCAAAAACAATTAAACTACCTCAAAAATCGCTTGCAGGTGAACCGCGTTTACCTTAGAATATGCTCACAAAATAAAAAAATAAAGAGGAAAAAGCCATGTTGGCCAGATTATACAGTGTTGCACTTGAGGGAATAGATGGAATTATCTGTGAGGTTGAAGTCGATGTTGCACGCGGCGGATTTGAAAAGCCCCTTATCGTAGGTCTGCCGGATGCAGCAGTCAAAGAAAGTGCCGAGAGGGTAAAAAGCGCCATCATTAACTGCGGGTACAAGTATCCCAAAACTCAATCGCTCGTAAACCTTGCTCCCGCTCATACCAAGAAAGAAGGTCCCGCCTTCGACCTGCCCATTGCTCTAGGGATGTTACTTGGCTCCGGTGCTTTCATGAGTACCTTCTCGAAAGATTATGTTATCGCCGGTGAACTGGCTTTAGACGGCAGAGTCAGATCCGTCAACGGTGTTCTAAGTATGGCGATGACCGCCCGGAATAATGGATTCAAAGGAATTATTGTGCCCATAGAAAATGCCCGCGAAGCTGCTGTAGTCCGGGATATTGAAGTGTATGGAGTAGGTTCTCTTACTCAAGCCATAGGTTTTATCACCGATCAATTACCCATCGAGACAACAACCGTTGACATCGAAGAGATCTTTAACATCGAAAGCCAATATGATATAGACTTCGGAGATGTTAAGGGTCAGGAGTCTGTCAAGCGAGCACTTACGGTTGCCGCAGCCGGCGGACACAATGTAATGATGATTGGTCCCCCAGGAGCAGGAAAAACAATGCTTGCCCAGAGATTGGCAACAATACTACCTCCTTTAGGTCTGCA
>CAZVUF010000379.1:0-1870 GCA_964629355.1 uncultured Pirellulales bacterium
AATAGCCAAGGAAATCACAGGGAAAAGATAACAACCGATATATTTTGACATATGATCCAACGCTAATTTATAGTTCTCTTCAGCCTCTTGGTTAAACCCAAAAGTTGCATGGCGAACCCCTAATTCTCTATATGCAAGGCCAAGCAGATCTCTACTGCCAGTCTTTTTTGCCTCCTCAATGCCCCTCTTTCCATATGTAAGGCTCAATTGAAGATTGCCGTTTAATATATAATACTTGCATAACTGCATATAGGCATATGCCAAATTGTCAAAACCAGGAATATCTCCCCACCAAGTATTTCTGACATCAGCTCTTGATGCCCACTGATTAAATCTTTGATTATATAGAAAAAAGTCTGTTTGAGTCACCAGTATATACTTCTCTTCCGCTGTCAACTGCTTCATGAAATCGAATCTCTGCTGGGTGAGTTCGCTGTAATACTTCGATGCCCTGATTAGTGCTGCAAATGACTTGTTGATGCTGTCATTGTAGTTTGCCAGATCCTGGCTGTTCTTGTAGATAACCGCCTTCTCCCGGTAAAGTTGATATATCGTCCGGGAATAAAGCTTCTCATCGGCCTGCTCAAGATAACCGATGGACTGGTCAAGCAACGGCAGGGCTTCGTACTGTTTGTTCTGGCCAAGCAGACGGTCGGCGCGCTTCTTAAGCAGCAGACCCAGGGTGACGTTGATGATCTTTACGTCTTTATTGTTCTTCTGGATGTACGTGAGGTCAGACAGAATATTATCCGAATCGCTTGCCTTAAAGACAAAGATGCCGGTATCTACGGAATCGTCTTTTTGATCCATGCCGAGGTACAAAACCCCGTCGGTTTGCGCTGTATATGTATCGCCAAGATCTACGTCCAGGCCTTCAAAGGGCTTTCCCGCATCGCCAACCTTGCCTTGAACAGAGTGTATGAATCCCTTGGGATACAGGGGAACAATAATAACCGCTTCCCCCTTTTGCACCATGATCTCCGTCTTTTTCCATTTCTCGGCAGTAATTTCCTGATACGTCCTGATGAACTTGCTGTTTGTTTCCTTGGCAAGATCAATCTTTAAAGGGGTTGCCGCGCAGCCAGTAAAAAACACTCCCATCCAAATAAATGACACCCATATTGCCCGTATCAATAACTTTGGGACTTCCCTTTTTAACGACGTACAGTTCATAAAGTATCCCCTCTTCGCCGCATTCAACGCCAACAAGTTTGTCTGGAAGGCGATCTGGTCGATCATTTTGATGAATCATCCCCGGCTCTTCGCTCGACTTCGTTATCTCGGCGACAGCACCCGCCATGTCTTTCATGTGGTGGTCCACCTTATCGACAATCCGGCTAGAGTCGCATCAAATGATTACGCTTTGAAGTCTTGCATTTTCATCGAGGTTGAAGATTTGTGTAGTACAGGAAGACACAAATACCACGTCGCCTTGAAAAAATCACGCTCAAAAATATGCACGTTTCAACCCGTTTTCATTGATCCGGACCGACCACCCAACCTGTTGCTTTGTATTTGTTATCAATAGGAATGATATTGAGAAAATATTAATGAAGCCGGTCTTTTGTACACCTACAAAGCGTGAGGATTGGTTTTCTGATCCGCCGTTGATTTCGGATTGAAAGAGTGTAACACAATTCTGAGCCGCGGCGGTAGCCGTCGGCTCCAGAAATAAGTTAGGAGCTATTCCTTTGAATTAAAATAATGGAAAATGAAAAATTCATGAATGCATTTATTGTTATCTACTTCATAACTTACAGTTTTTCAGCCTCAACAATACAGTAAAACGGTTCGATATCAAGTTTCTCACCGAATTGAATATATTCTGTCATTTTTAATCCACATTCTTTTAAGAATGATTCAACTGCTG
>CAZVUF010000380.1:0-1859 GCA_964629355.1 uncultured Pirellulales bacterium
ATAAGTATAGAAAATAAGTATAAAAATAGGTGTTTGGGATTTTAATGGGAACACTGAGTATACCAAAGTTTTTTAGCGACGAAGCCAAGATCCTTCGGAAAGCACGAGAAGACTGCATTGCTATACACCACTCTGACATACGTGCTGCTGGGAATGAAGTAGAAATTGCCGTCAGACGCTGGCTGGAGAGGATGCTGCCTGATGTCGTATCTGTGGGTCATGGTCATATCATTGACCAAGAAAGCAATATCAGTCTGCAACTTGACTGCATTTTGCGTGATAAAAGACATCTGCCGACATTATTTACGGCCGCGGACGGCACGGAGTACACTCCATTCGACAGTGTTTATGCCATTGGGGAGATTAAGTCCACCTACTACAAGAGATCTAAGTACATACAGGATTTTTCTAATAAGCTTAAAGTTATCGATAGTAACTTAAAGCGGAATATGGTGGAAAACACGGCTTATGGGGGCATTAAGGACGATTCATTATTGCATCATATTCTTCTTGGGTCGTCAGAGCCATATTTGAATCAGTTATTTACATTTATGCTTTTTGTGGATTCTGGTGATGCCACGACAGATGAAATTGCAGAGATATACCGGACTACGCAAGATGACTATTTGCCTGACATAACGGTGTTCTTGAACGGGTGCCACGTGATAAAAGCTGCTATAGAAAGCAATGCCATAAAGATATACAAATACCACAAGCAGGCACCTACGGAGGTCACTTGGAAAATAATCCCCGCTCCGAAAATTGAAAATTCCGAAACAACTCCTGAAGGCATGCAGCTTGGTTTTCTGTATTATTGTTTGCTCAATCACATTCGGGAATCGCACTTGGAAGGCCCGAATCCCACCGCATACTTAAAGGATCTCTTGCTTGGATCAAAGTCGACAATTATCCCAATTAATCCCCAACAAAGCAATGCAGACGGAACCGCTGACGCGGGCTGCTGATTTTTATGTTATACCGAATTATCCCTCACATTTCAACACGATCTAAATGGGGAAATCATTAACACTTCATACTGCGTCGTTATACAGTGCATGCCTATAGAATAAGTATAGAAAATAGGTGTAAGAATAGATGTTGGGCCGTTTAGAAAGAAATGGTTCTGAATGAAAATTACTCTAGATACTAACTGTTTAGTTGATTTGGAACTCAAGGAGGGTGCTTATATAGACTTACAAAAAATTATCTCATCATACAATTTGGGGAGTATTGAAGTAAGCATTCCAGGTATTGGGGCTTCAGAGCGATTAAAGGAGGGATCCTTCGCAAATAGTTTTACTGTATTTCAAGAGAGATTGCAACGAATATCGCCCAAGGAATTAGATATATTAAAACCACTTTGTTACTGGGATATTTCTTATTGGGATTGGTCAATATTCGGTGGGGAGGATAATCATGCCCTAGAACGTAATATCCACAATATACTGTTTCCCGAGCATGAATTCATTTGGTCTGATCAAGCTAAATCGCTGGGTCTAGATCCAAATAGTGCTGCTTCTGAGAATCATAAGGAATTCATAAAATGGCGGAATCGAAAGTGTGATGTACTTGGACTATGGTGCCATATATTTTACGCAAATGATATTTTTGTGACGAGAGATAAGAATTTTCATAAGAAGTCAAAAAAGCCTTTGCTCACAAATTTGGGTGCAAAGAGCATTTATTATCCATCTGAAGTGCCTTTATGAAAAGATTCTATCCAAATAATGAGACGGCCCAGGTTGAGGAGGCGCCACAATCTTTGGAATTAAGCGTGGTTAACCTGAAATGACGAGCATCTTTTTTTCGCTCGTCGCAGGGTCGTTATGCCCGCCGTTATGAGTAGGGAAAGAGAGAGG
>CAZVUF010000381.1:0-1853 GCA_964629355.1 uncultured Pirellulales bacterium
CCCAACCTTCGGTTTTGGAGACCGACGCTCTGCCAATTGAGCTACTGGCCTATTCTTCATTAACATTGTCATCACCAAAAAACCTTATTACTACTTACGACGTATTTTGTGGATAGTGTGTTTCCGCTCATTGCTGCAGAATTTCTTAAGCTCAAACTTTGGAACACCCTCAGCAACGCTGATACTCGTGCGATAGTTTCTTCCGCTACATTCAGAGCACTCAAGCCACACATACTCCCTTTTGCTTTTCTTTTTCGCCATAGAAATATGACCCTAACAAACAGGCCGATTATTTTAAAAATTTGCTCAGCCTGCAGAAATACGATAAAGATGCATCAACGCTGCCAGCAGCAAAACTCATATAACCATGGAAACCTTTGGTTACTCAGAGATGCTATGCAAGGATTTTCGTTACGACGCCGGCACCGACTGTCCGACCACCTTCGCGAATAGCAAAACGAAGTCCTTCCTCCATAGCAATGGGGGAAATAATCTCCACCTCCATGGTTATATTATCGCCCGGCATACACATCTCTGCAGACTTTCCTTCCCCACTTAATAGCGAAATAATCGAACCAGTGACATCTGTTGTTCTAAAATAAAACTGCGGCTTGTAACCTGGGAAAAACGGTGTATGCCTCCCCCCTTCTTCTTTTGTCAGGACATAGACCTCAGCATGAAACTTGGTATGAGGCGTGATGCTGCCCGGCTGAGCAATTACTTGTCCTCGCTCGAGTTCCTTTTTCTCAACGCCGCGTAAAAGCAATCCGATATTATCGCCAGCCTGTCCTTCGTTGAGGGTTTTGTTGAACATTTCCACACCGGTAACAACGGTCTTACGGGTTTCCTTTGCAAGTGCAAGTCCGATGATTTCGACTTCTTCGCCGACCTTGATTCGGCCACGATCGACTCTGCCGGTGCCGACTGTACCACGTCCCTTTATGCTGAAAACATCCTCAACAGGCATTAGGAACGGCTTATCTACATCGCGCACCGGAATCGGGACATATTCATCCATTACCTTTAGCAATTCGATGATAGGCTGACATTCGGGGTCATCGATGCTTTCGGCTCTCATTGCTTTCAGAGCGCAACCGCGAATAATGGGCGTATCGTCACCCGGGAACCCATATTTATTCAAAAGATCTCTTATCTCCAGCTCGACCAAATCCAGCAATTCCGGGTCATCTACCAAATCCACCTTATTAAGGAAAACCAATATGCAAGGCACGTTAACCTGGCGAGCCAACAGAATATGCTCACGAGTCTGCGGCATCGGGCCGTCGGCTGCACTGACAACAAGAATGGCACCATCCATCTGTGCTGCACCGGTAATCATATTCTTAACGTAGTCTGCGTGTCCCGGACAATCAACGTGCGCATAATGCCGACCCTCCGTAATGTATTCAACATGCGCCGTGGCAATGGTCAGAATTTTCGTTTCGTCACGCCGGCCCTGAGCCTCCGAGGCTTTTGCAATTTCATCATAAGACTTGAACTTTGATAGGCCCTTGAACTCCATTACTCTTGTCATCGCAGCTGTCAAAGTTGTCTTGCCGTGGTCGACGTGACCAATGGTTCCAACATTTACATGTGGTTTTGTCCGTTCGAAAACCGCTTTAGCCATTTTAATATAGACCTCCAATATGCCAGTTTAATATTTACTTATCCATTGCTTAACTGATTTCCCAAAAAATCTATTTTCAAAACTCAATTAGCACCCAATCAAGATTATTATATAGTTTGCAAGCAATCTCAGCTCGACCTGCTGACACTTAGCTGCTGATGGGACTTGAACCCATGACCTCGTCCTTACCAAGGACGCGCTCTACCACTGAGCTACAGCAGCAATT
>CAZVUF010000382.1:0-1836 GCA_964629355.1 uncultured Pirellulales bacterium
CTCATGTTCTATTATCATCTATCATCATTTTAGCCGAATAACCAATTCAATACCACCCAACAAGCTTTAGGAGTTGTTCTATGCGGTGCTGCGGACACTCTACCTTAGGTTAATTGGGGTCAGAGGTACTTCGGGTTGAAGAAGCCAGGTCCCATGTATCCAAAAATCAGAAACACCAACCATGTCCGCTCTCTTCAAACGTATGAAATTAATCAATGCCTCTGATATAGTCATTCTCCTTCATAGTTGGGAATAGTGGTGTAAAATAAATGACTCAGACTATCGATCAAAACTGGGTGTTTGTAATTTCAGGTACAGATCTACGATCTTGTTGAGCCTGACGTAATGGCCTGTAATAAATTAATGTAACGAATGTACCTTTTAGCTATATTTCGCCGCCGATGAGCGTAAATATCATGAGGGTAAGCGCGACTAAAATGACATTGTAGTAATAAATCTAATGTTGTTTGGTGCGAGAAAAAAAGAAAAGAACACCTACGGTAAGTAAGCCATTAACTAGATACGGTGCTGAAGTCAAGAGCCCGAAGACCATCAAGGGCTACAAGGAGCTGCTACTGTTGTTTTACGGTATGTCTAGGAGTATATTGGTAATCCTACTATTTCCCGCTTCACCATAGATACGGTTAGAGAGTACATCATCTATCTCCAGACCAGGCCGAAATTACAATTGACCCCGATTATCGTTTACCACAAGAATGACATTTGTTACCTCGTCGTCACAATTTTTATGCTCTAGGCAATCCCCTTGCATGCTGCAAACTTGCTGGTTTGCTTGACGCACCGTATACAACGTGATAATATTTAGCTAAGATAATTGCAACTAGTTGCAATAAGTTTTATTTGTAAATCGCCTGCTGCGAGCAGGTTTTTATTAAACAACTTGATGCAAAAGGTTGCAATTGCTACCAATTGCTATAACTACGCCAGTAGGGAGGAGAACATGAGTGGTACCAATCTTGACAATCCAAGACAAGAAATAGAAGAGGCTATAGCCTCTGGAAACTTATCTAAGCTGCTGAGAATGAACGGTATGCTGCATGGTCATTTTTGTCCATTTTCAGCCATGGGTGTTAAAGCGGCGGTATGTGCTGTAAGAGAGCTAGGTGTTAGGTCTACAGGCATGGAAGAAACAGTTGCGATTGTGGAGACGAACAACTGTTTCAGTGATGGTGTTCAGCTTGTCACTGGCTGTAGTTTTGGTAACAACGCCCTTATTTATCGGGATTTTGGGAAAACAGCGTTTACCCTGGCCAGAAGAAACGGAGATGCGGTGAGGATATCGGTGAGGGCTGACCGGGTGATGGAAGAGCGTTCTCCTGAAACTATGCAACTCTTTGAAAGGGTGGTTGTAGAGCGTAGTGGCAGTGAGAGCGACAAAAAACGCTTGAGTGAACTGTGGACAGAGCTATCCTTCAGGGTCCTAGAGCTGCCTGACGACGAGGTTTTTAACATCAAAAAGATCACCATTGATGTTCCTGCCTACGCTCGAATTTTCGGAAGTGTTAAGTGCTCTGTATGCGGCGAAAGTATTATGGAGCCCCGAGCCCGCGTAAAAGACGGCAAGGCCATCTGCATCCCATGCTCAGGTCAAGAATACTATCAACTGGCCGGGGATGGCATATCTATAAAACAGGAGGAACCTGATGGAAAAAAGAGCGCTTAATTTGATGCCGAAATTGTTTATTCTTGTGTTACTGGCTTTATTGCTGGTTCTCCCATCCTGTGGCACCAGCCCGACGAAAGTAAGTTCGTACTCCATCGCCGATAGCACAGGGGACTGGGGCTATCCTTCTCCCTATCTCTATTACGCCCGGG
>CAZVUF010000383.1:0-1832 GCA_964629355.1 uncultured Pirellulales bacterium
GCGAAGTGGAGAAATCTGCTTTGAAGGCAGACCTCTCCGCTCGGCCTTCGGCCTCGGTCGAGGTGACAAAAAGGGGCCAGACATTATCGATTGATATAATAAGCAATAGAATGATCCCACTTTACCTACAAATGCGACGTGCACGCACCCGGCTAATTTGTGGCGCACATTTCGTCGCTCGTCTTTCGGGGCTCGTATGTCGTGAAGCGTGAAGCGTATTTCGTGATGGGTATTAAAACCTGCCAACCTCGCTCCGCCATAGCGGCTACGCAAAGCGGGATTATTTTTCAAGTTTTACTAAATGCGTCTTGAGGAATTTTTCTGTGGCCTTGACGGTTTCATCCTTGACGGTGCGAGGGCTTTGAGCAACCCAAACGGTGAAATTGTAAAGCTCCTGCGTATCAACCTGGAGCCATTTTCCGTTTCTGTATAAAAACACGAACAAGGTCGTCATCGCGATGCGCTTATTGCCATTCTGAAAAGGATGATTTTTGATAAGAAGATAAAAAAGCATAGCTGCTTTGGACACAAAAGTTGGATATAGTGATTTCTTCGCAAAACTTTGAAAAGGAGTAGCCAAGCAGCTTTCCAGGATATTGGGAAACCGCGTTGAAAAATCCGGAATCGGCTCATCAAAAGAAAGCATTTCTTGTGCGAGCTTAAATGCAATGTACTCCACCTCTTTTACAGTAATATTCTTCATTATTCAGAGCCTAATAGTTTCAGGGTTCGCCCGTACTCTTTGACAGTTTTCTTGACTGCATCGTCGATCTGTTTTTTATCTTCTTCTCCGAGAATCTTTCCCAAGATGTTGAGCACGTATTTGCGGTCAATCGCAAAGTTTCTGCCGATTCTTACAGCTTTTATTTGGCCATTTTTTACCTTCTTGTAAGCTGCTATTCTGCTGATGCCCAAAATTTTGGCCAATTGCGGAATGGTGATAAACTCTTTCTTTGTCATAAGAACCTCTGGTTGTTCTAAAACCGTTTATTAACCTATGTTAACTAACATTAACGAGGTTAACATACAAATCCCAAGGTAACAAGCAAAATCCAATTTTTCGTTCGATATATAGGCTTTCGACGGGTGATTTATTATTGATTATTTACATTTCACTTTATATTCTGTGCAAAAATGAGATTCTTTGCGGAGTTTATTCCTGAACGAAGCGAAGGACTCAGAATGATAAATTGTTATATGAAGATTCTGGAAGCAAATAATATCACAAAAGAATTCGGCACTTTAGTGGCCGTTAATGATATAAGTCTGTCCCTTGGAAAAGGACAGGTCATGGGCCTTATCGGGCCAAATGGGGCCGGCAAGACCACGCTGTTGCGGATTCTGGGTACATTGCTTAGGCCGACAAGCGGCACCGCGAAATTGTTCGACTACGATTTGACAACGCAATATCTTGATATTCGAAAACACATTGGCTTTCTACCCGATTTTTTCAACCTTTACAGTGACCTCACCCTCAGAGAGTGCTTAGAGTTCTTCGCGCGGGCGTACAAAGTTCAGCCTGAGCTAATTAAAAAACAAGTGGACGAGGTTATCGAATATATTGAGCTTCAGGACAAACGCGATAGTTTGATTCGACATCTCTCAAGAGGAATGGTGCAGCGGATGGGTGTGGGAGTTCTTTTGGTCCATGAGCCTGAATTGTTTTTGCTGGATGAGCCTGCATCCGGCTTGGACCCCAAAGCAAGGATTCAACTGCGCAAGGTGCTCAAGAAACTAAGCTCTGAGGGAAAGACAGTTATTATATCTTCTCACATACTGACCGAGCTGTCGGGATTTTGTTCTCACATCGCGATAATGAATAATGGAAAGAT
>CAZVUF010000384.1:0-1828 GCA_964629355.1 uncultured Pirellulales bacterium
AAAAACGAACCCAAAACGAACCCAAACGAAGCCAAAGTCAAAAACGACAAAAATGAACGTATGTTTTTTCCAACAAAGGGCTTACGACGAAATTTACTCCTTTTATCGCAGAAAAAACGAACCCAAAACGAACCCAATTTGCCGCAAAACCAAAAATGAACACAACTTCAGTTTACACAAAGGCTTACGAAAATTTACCCCCTCGGAGGCCAAAAAAACAAACCCAATCTCCAAACGCTCTCTCCCTGCCCGCAGAACATAATTGAAAAACAAATTTCTTTTGGCTAAACTAATTGGCCTGCTCCCCAAAAACTGTACCAATTAAAGTGAGAGTATAATCGATAAATTTAGTATATTATTAACTCTAAACTTAGGAGATTATACTTATGAAAAAGCGGTTCAGTGGGCCACAAATTGTGGCGAAATTAAGGCAGGCAGACGTGTTAATCGGCCAGGGCAAGAATGTTCCGGAAGTTTGTAAAGAGATTGAGATCAGCCAGCAGACCTATTATCGCTGGCGTCAGAAGTATGGCGGTATGAGTCCCGATATGATTAAGCAACTGCGTGCATTGCAAAAAGAAAACACCCAGCTAAAGAGACTCGTAGCTGACCAGGCATTAGATATATCCATATTGAAAGTAGCGGCAGAGGGAAACTTTTAGTCCCGGCCCGGCGAAGAAAAGTAGTCGAACAATCCTGCCGAGAGCTGGGAGTATCAGAATGTAAAGCTTGCAAGGTGCTTAAGCAATCGAGAAGCACACAAAGGTATAAACCTAAGCTGCCTGACAAGGATAAGCCTGTAATCAAGGACCTGTTGGCTTTGCATGTCAAGCATCCGAGGTATGGCTATCGTAGGATCACCATCAAGCTGCGGGAAAAAGATTGGATTATAAATTTCAAACGGGTTTACAGGCTCTGGTGTGCCGAAGGCCTGAAAGTACCCCGGAAACAGCATAAAAAGCGTGGTTTTGATGGCAGCAGTGCTAATGCCTGCAATCGCAAAAGACCGGAATATTACAACCACATATGGAGTTACGACTTTCTTTCAGAGCGGCTTGAAAACGGTCGGCTGGTGAAACTGTTGGTGGTACTTGATGAATTTACTCGTGAGTCTTTGGCTATCGATGTCAATCGAAAGCTCAAAGGTCCTGATGTAGTAGAAGTGCTGAGGTATTTGTTTTTGGTACGAGGTGCACCAAAATTTATTCGTAGCGATAATGGCCCGGAATTTATCAGCAGCGCTGTAAAGAAGTTTCTGAAACATTCAGGTGTTGATACGCTATACATTGAGCCAGGCAGTCCTTGGGAAAATGGCTATATCGAATCATTTAACAGCAAACTGAGAGATGAGTTATTGAATAGAGAGTTGTTTTTACATATTGATGAGTTGAGATATGTTGCGGATCGCTGGCGTATGGATTATAATCATTACCGGCCGCACAGCAGTCTGGACTATATGGCTCCAGCGGCATTTGCGGAGAAATGTCTTGAGCAAGGCTCCGCTACGCTCCGCCTTCCTCAAGACAAGGAGAATACGTGTGAAATACTCTCATAACAACTGGTACTAAAAATAGGGGCAGACCACCGAGAGGCATGGAATCTCCTTGCCTGTCTTTTTCGCCTTAAACCCAATCAGCCAATATATCGAATCCGGCTCAGACTCGATATGTTCTGCGCTGATACCTACGCCATAGTCGTAATGTCTTGTTTTTTTGCCGGTATCTAAGTACCACCCAACGTAATGGGTTGGTTCAAGATATGAAACATTAAAATCCCCAAATCCCATCATCGCTTGTGGTCTTGTCAAATCTACACCCTTATCAAAGGT
>CAZVUF010000385.1:0-1806 GCA_964629355.1 uncultured Pirellulales bacterium
GCCGTTCTTTTGAGGCGAGCAATTGTAATAGCAAAATTCACATGCAGCATTACACTTGTATGTTAAAAGCAGACCTGCCGAACGCCAAAGCTTAAACTTCGGTTCCTGCCGGGCAGCTTGCTTGTTGTAAATATTGTCGGAAAGCTCGTACATTGTTTCTTCTTCGTAGGGTAGGTACCGCCCACCATTTCTTTGGTGGTGTGCAGTGCACACCCTACTTTTTTTTCACTTGTTCAGTCGTTTTTTTCAAATGGATTTGAAGCACCATAATGTCGGCGGGCGTTATGCCGCTTATTCGAGAGGCCTGAGCGAGCGTGCTCGGCCTAAAAGCCGACAGCTTCTCCTTCGCTTCAGCCCGAAGATGCGCGATACTATTATAATCCAAGTCCAGCGGTATCTTTTTGGCCTCCAAGACCGTCATGCTGGCTACCATACGCTGCTGCTTAGCTAAGTAGCCTTCATATTTGGCATCAATAATTGCCGCCTGCAATACATCTCTATCAAGGTTCATCTTTTTAACATTCGGTAGCTCAGCTAATGTCTCTGCTATAGTGTTTTGTGGCTGACGAAGCTGCTCCCACAAACTTAGGCCGTCCGAGCGCGTGCTCATCAAGTAATTTTTAAGTGAATCAATGTTCCTGAGTTTTTTCTGGAATTTCGCCCATCGCTTTTCATCCACAAGGCCGGCCGATTTGCCGATCGGTGTCAATCTTCTGTCTGCATTATCGGCTCGCAGTGTCAGCCGATATTCCGCTCGTGATGTGAACATCCTGTAAGGCTCATCAATCCCTCTGGTCAGCAAATCATCAATCATCACGCCGATATACGCCTGGTCTCTGTGGAGGACAATTGGTTCTTTGTCCTGCAATTTTCTTGCCGCGTTTATGCCTGCGATAATGCCCTGGCCTGCTGCCTCTTCGTAGCCACTTGTTCCGTTTATTTGTCCCGCTAAAAATAAACCCGATATTTTTTTTGTCTCCAAATTAGGTTTTAATTGGATAGGGGGGCAATAATCGTACTCAATTGCGTAGCCGTAATGAATAATCCGAGCGTTTTCGGTACCCGGCAGGTTTTTTATCATTTGTTCTTGCACATCTTTCGGTAGTGAAGTGCTAATGCCGTTACAGTAAATGATTCTTTTTTCTTCTTCCTCCGGCTCCAAGAATACCTGATGCCGCTGCTTATCAGCGAAACGCACAACCTTCGTTTCTATGCTTGGACAATACCGTGGACCGATGGATTGTATTTGCCCGGTGTAAAGTGGAGCGCGATGCAGATTGTCCCGGATTAACTGATGTATTTTTTCATTCGTGTAGGTTATCCAGCAGGGAATCTGCGGCCGATTTATTTTTTCATTCATAAATGAAAATGGTATCGGCTCTGTGTCCCCATATTGGATTTCGAGTTTATCAAAATCAACTGTCGCTGCATCTAATCTGGCCGGCGTACCGGTTTTCAGCCGTCTGAGTTCTAATCCAATCTGCTGGAGGCTTTCTGAGAGTTCGTTAGCTGCCGGCTCTCCGAGCCGACCGCCGGGGAACTGCTGATTTCCAATGTGCATCAGGCCGCGAAGAAATGTCCCTGTGGTTAGAATTACTACCAGCGCTTCGTAAAAAGCGCCATTGCTGCATATCACGCCATGAACTTTGTCTTTATCAGTTATAATCTGCGAGACAATCGCTTCAACGATGTTCAGATTTGGCGTCTGTTCTAATTGCGACCTTATATAGTTCTGGTATTTATATTTATCCGCTTGTGCTCTTGGAGCCTGTACAGCCGGTCCTTTTGAGCGGTTGAGCAGGCGAA
>CAZVUF010000386.1:0-1774 GCA_964629355.1 uncultured Pirellulales bacterium
TTTATGTAAGGTCCGACGATGTGGAACAGGCAACCAAATACATCGCTCAAAGGTTTGAATGGTTCATAAAAAAGATTTTCGAGTAGAAAGAGGTCTTTATGTATACGATATTCTACATCGCCTTGCTTGTTTGTTGCTTCCTTTGCTTATATCGTGTAGGCCGCGGCCCCAGTGCACCGGACAGAACCGTCGCTATTGATATATTGGGCATAGTCGTTGTTGGTTTCTGTGCTCTCCTTTCTCTGGAAACTGGAAAAGATTTTTATCTCAATATTGCTATGGCCTGGGCGTTGCTGAGTTTTATAGGAACGATAGCGTTGGCAAAATTTTTGGAGGGCAGAAGCTTCGATGAGTGATATTATAGGATACATTTTGATAATAATTGGGATTTTATTTGATATATTCGGCTGTATTGGTTTGGTTCGTTTTCCCGATGTTTACAACCGCCTGCAGGCCTCAACTAAATGTGTGACGCTGGGGACTATCCTGCTGCTTGTTGGTGTTGCGCTCGTTAGCGGTATTGGACCAATAGCCTCCAGAGCGATAATCTGTGCGGGGTTCATTTTGATAACCTCACCAACTGCGGCGCACGCAATCGCCAAGGGGGCGTATGCCTCCGGTGTGGACCTTTGGGAAAACAGTGTTGTTGACAAATACGCAGAGCAAGTTAATAAGGAAAGCTAAGTGTTTAGCCCCACAATTCATTGCGGGGTTCAAACAAAAAAAGGGTAATTACGTACACCATTAGGTGTGAAACTGTAGGAGTTTTAAGTTGCGTTTGCCAAAATTAAGAGAATTGAAAGAAGCTGTCACCGCGGTTTTTTCTCCGCGTTTTACTACTCGATTTCCTTCCGAGCCTTGTGTAGTGCCTGAACGGTTTCGAGGCAAGCCGGAATTCGATATGGACTACTGCATCGGCTGTGGCGCATGTGTAAACGTCTGTCCAAGCCCCGGCTGCTTAACACAGGTTGATGACCTTCAGGCCGATCCGCCGGTCAGAAGGATTACCCATAGATACGATACCTGCATTTTTTGCGGTAATTGCGAGGCTAACTGTACAACGGAAAAGGGTATCAAACTGTCCAATAAGTGGGATTTGGCGGGTTTGGACAGGCAAGCCATGTCTGAAACTCATGAATTTGAGCTTCAGCTTTGTGAAAAGTGCGGTGCACTAATAGGCGCAAAAAAGCATTTAGTCTGGCTTTATGAGAAACTTGGTCCGTTGGCCTATACCAATCCATCATTGCTGCTTGCCAAAAGTGGCGAACTTTCCACAAAGCCGAAGGATGTTAAATCCGCCGTTGGCGAAAAACCGGATAAACAACAGGCTCATGCAAGCGATTTCATGCGCATATTGTGTCCTAAATGCAAATGCGAGCTAAACGTCCGGCTTTAAGAATGGGTACCGGTGAACCACTCTTTGAGCAGTTAAACCAGCTACGTGGCTCCAGGACAATTATTCTCGGCATAGGAAATTCACTGAAAGGTGATGATGGGGTAGGGCCTTGTGTTTGCCAGCAGCTTCAGCACTCCCAAATCGGTGCTGAGGTAATTGATGCCGGTACTGTGCCTGAAAATTATATACAGGCTGTTGTAAAAAAAGCCCCTGAAAATTTGCTGGTTATTGATGCTATGAATTTCGGTGCCACGGCAGGGGCGATAGGTGTATTCAAACCTGAGCAGCTAAGTTCTTATGCAATTTCTACGCATACGCTTTCACCCCGCTTGTTTGTTGATATGCTCAGCCAGCAGATTAAGGTTGAAGTTTATTTCA
>CAZVUF010000387.1:0-1761 GCA_964629355.1 uncultured Pirellulales bacterium
CTGCTGTAGAGGCCGCCGATGCGTCCGATACCACAGGCATATATCGAGGCCAGCAGGATGCTAACAGCTACACACCACCTGAAGGTGTTGAACCCGGCCAGACTTACTACTGGCGGATCGATGAGTTCAATACCGATACAACTATTAGCAAAGGCAGAATCTGGAGCTTTACTGTCGCTGATTATCTTATTGTAGATGATTTTGAAGACTATGAGGATATCGACAATAGGATATTCGATGTATGGGTGGATTACTTTGTGAATAACACCGGCATGACCGTGGGTTACTTTGATCCCCCGTATGCTGAGCAAACTATAGTTCACGACGGCTCTCAATCAATGTATATGCGTTACGACAACGATGGTACCGTCAACGAGGGCACTGACTATGAACAGAGCGGTACTTTACTTTATTCCGAAGCCGAACGCACCTGGGAAATTCCTCAGGATTGGACCAGAAAAGGTGTTAATTCCCTGACTCTGTGGTTCAGAGGCATACCGGCATCTGTCGGCAGCTTTACAGCCGGGCCGCCGATTACAATGACCGCTGCCGGCGCGGATATCTGGGGTACGGCTGACGAGTTCCACTTTGCTTACAAAAGTCTCTCCGGCATCGGGAGCATAACAGCGAGGGTGGTCAGCGTCAGTAACACCGACCCGTGGGCCAAAGCCGGAGTGATGATTCGCCAGACGCTGGAACCCGATTCCGTGAATGTTATGATAGCCGTCACACCGGGTAATGGAGTTACCTTCCAGAACCGTAGTTCAACAGGTGTCGATAGCGTGTCAACTGTACAAGCTGGCATTACCGCTCCACAATGGGTGAGATTGACTCGCAGCGGCAATAACTTTACAGCCGAGTATTCAACTAATGGAACAACTGACTGGC
Organism: uncultured Pirellulales bacterium; assembly: GCA_964629355.1. Lineage (GTDB taxonomy): Bacteria > Planctomycetota > Phycisphaerae > Sedimentisphaerales > Anaerobacaceae > CAZVUF01. The sequence continues at coordinate 889 of CAZVUF010000387.1, forward strand.
AGATGCTGGGTGTACCGATAACAATACCCATGCTTGCGGATGTCTATGTGGGCTTATGCTTAACCAGCCACAACGTCAACGCAACCTGCACAGCGGAATTTTCCAATGTTACCCTGCCCACCTCAGTTACAGGCCAGTGGCAGTCGCAGGATATCGGCATAGAGAGTAATATTGGTGAGCAGCTTTATGTAGTTTTAGAAGATAGCACCGGCAGCAGTGCAGTGGTCAAACATCCTGACCCTGCTGCAACAACCATAGGCACGTGGACGGAGTGGAATATACCGCTTACGGATTTTGCTGGCGTAAATATGCAGGCTGTCAACAAGCTTACTATTGGTGTTGGTGACAGGAGTAATCCACAGCTTGGTAGTGCAGGTAATTTGTACATAGATGATATTGGGCTGAAACTCCCAAGCCAGTAGAATAAACAGGGAGTTCGGCCCCAATAATCGGGGATGGACAAGTTTTGGGCCTATACCGCTTGATTTGGTATAGGCCCTGATTTTTTGTATTCGGTGTGTGCCTTATTTATTGACGAACCAACTTTTCGATAGCCACGCCCAGCGCAGGGCGAGGGGGCAGTTCCGGCATTGAATTCAGCTTTCATTCAATGCAATTTTCAGGACGTCATTGGTGTTCTTAGCGAATATAAACTTGACACCTTTTTGGGCTTCTTTGGGGACTTCCGGCAAGTCTTTTTTGTTTCTTTCTGGGAGGATAACGGTTTTTATGCCGGCGGGGAAGAATTTTTTCCGTGATGAGGACCTTTTTAATCTCAATTAAAAGGAGGACTATTATGAATAGAAAATTGATTAGTCTACTTTCTTCTGTTTTATTTTTTGGGCTGTCTGGATCAGCCGCCTGGGCTCAGGA
>CAZVUF010000388.1:0-1752 GCA_964629355.1 uncultured Pirellulales bacterium
GCCTTGCCATTTTGCTGGGGTCAATGATGGTCGCCTCGGCCCTTGGAGCGGTTTCAGGTTGTAGCTGGAATTCGTGGATGCGAGACCTTATACCCCAGAATATACTTGGCTCATTCTTCTCGAAAAGAATGAGAATCGCTACAGGTGTCGGAATTGCACTGAGTATAGCTGCTGCGGTTTACCTGGACGTCTGGAAAAAGCTGCTACCACAATATGAGATACAAGGCTATTCAATTCTGTTTTTGGCTGGCTTTGCAGCCGGTACTCTTGGGCTTTTTTTCTTAGCCAAAACGCCTGAGAAACGTATGCCTGTTACAGAGGGGAGACTCAGGATTTTGAAGCTGCTTGCCAAGCCGTTCAAAGATGAGAACTTCCGAAAGCTCATTGCATTTATGTGCTCGTGGAATTTTGCGGTGAATTTAGCCGGGCCGTTCTTTATGGTCTATATGCTTAAAAGATTGGGCTTGAGCATGTCTTTTATCATTGCTCTTTCGATTGTCAGTCAAGTGTTGAATTTTGCTTTTCTTAGAATTTGGGGTAAATTTACAGATAGTTTCAGCAACAAGTCGGTACTTGCGATATGCGGACCGTTGTTCATTCTGTCGATTTTAGCCTGGACGTTTACGACAATGCCCGAAAAATATTTTTTGACTATACCGCTTTTAATTCTTATACATGTGGTGATGGGACTTTCGTCGGCTGGTGTGTCTTTGGCCTCCGGCAATATCAGTTTGAAGCTGGCACCGGAGGGGCAAGCTACTGCTTATCTTGCCACCAACACCATCGTCAATTCGGTTGCAGCCGGGATTGCTCCGATATTAGGCGGTAAATTTGCTGACTTTTTCTCAGGCCGACAATTGGAATGGACGCTGAAATATACGAGCCCGACCGGCCGATTCAGCCTGCCTACACTGAACCTGCAGCAGTGGGACTTTTTCTTCGCACTGGCTTTTTTGATTGGATTGTATTCACTTCACCGCTTAGCTATGGTGAAAGAGGTAGGCGAAGTCGAGGAAAAGGTTGTAGTCAACGAACTATTCACAGAGGTAAAAAGCCAGGTTCGTATCTTGTCATCAGTGGAGGGGCTGCGTCAGATGGTTAGTTTCCCATTTTCAATACTAAGAAACCTGTCAGTAAAAATTGGTGCTAACAATCACAATAAGGTCAATTAAAACAAGGAGAAATCAATAATGAAAAAAGCAAAGATAATTATCGTAGTTGTCATTTCAATATTGGCTCTTATCATCATATTTCAAAACAGAGAAGTTATGAAAACAAAGATACTTTTTATGACAGTTGAGATGTCAAGGGCTTTGCTTTTAATTCTGACATTTGGCTTAGGCTTCATTACAGGGCTGGTTGTGAGCTTTACGGTGAAAAAGACCAGGCAAGCCGGAACAGCAAAGTCAGATATAGAATAAACTAACGAAGCTTACAATCAGAAGATAATATATATATCAAGGAAGACAACGATGAAAGAAGCAGCGAAGAAACCCAGGTCGCACAAACGGCAATTTAAGCCCGCCGGCTTGCCACCGGGGACGCTTGTTTATGTCGGCGAGAAAAAAGTAGAGGCAGTTCGGATAACCTACTTCGACTATGATGAACAGAATTTTGCTGAGAGACAGGTTTCAAGTATCGAGGAATGCTTCCCCTTCAAAACTACGCCCACTGTTACATGGATAAATATAGATGGTCTTCACGATATACAGATAATAGAAAAGATGGGTAAGGAATTTGAGCTGCACCCTC
>CAZVUF010000389.1:0-1745 GCA_964629355.1 uncultured Pirellulales bacterium
ATCTACATATCCATTCGTAGTGACGATAGTATACACATAGAGAGGAATATCACATTCCTTTGGAACAACCCACGTATGAACATACGGGAGACCACGTGGCTGAGAACATATCGTATTAATCATGTGACCGACAGTGGACACATTAAATGAATCACTTTTGATAAAATCCTTCAATGCTTTGAGTTCCTTTTCCTCCGCAGATTCAATTATTTTAGGAGTCTCTGTATCTGATTTCCCTTCCTGTAACTGTACTACTTTACTTGGTACTGGTTTCGTCATCTCCACAGACTCCTGGGAAGAGATTGTCACCGGATGCTGGGGGGCGGTGTTTGATACAGGGCTTATAGGAGGAATCATCACTGGTTTGTTGTTCTGTATCACCATCGTTGGTTCTTCCATTGGACTCCCCATCTTCAATCTGTCCTCCAGACTCGCCTCGCTCATCGCCTGTTGAACCATCTCGTCCTGTGTCTGCTCCGACGGAACTTCCTCGTTCATCCTCGGCTTCAATGCTTCCTCCACCGATGGCTTTTGGTTCTTCTTTTTTTCGGGCATCTGTTTTCTCCTCTTTATTTACAATTTCGGATTTAACTTCTTTCGTAGGATTTAACGATTGTATCATACGCCTGGCACTAAATGTAGTAAATTCTCCGTCTTGGCCGGGGATAGTTTTGGATACTTTGGCGGACATACCAGAGGCCTCCGCAGATTCTTGGAGTAACTTGCGGAGATGCTTAATAGCCGTCATTTTTGCACCAAGATTTACATTTTGCCTTGCAACAGAGAGTGTTTCTAATATTTCTTGGGAACAGTCCCACCCAAGTTGTTGAAAAATGGATGTAACAATGTTGGCATCATTAAAACTAAGGATAGCCGCAGTAACATCTTCTATAGACAGTTCGTTTTGTTTTTGTATTTCGTCCATATTAATTAACAACGCCTACCAGTAGAACCATAATAACAAAGAAAAATATTGTCGTTATTATGTCGCCGATGTTGAAATCATTTTCATTCATCCCTTATTGCATTTCAATTTCTTTTGCAATAACTCTATTAATACATCTCCGTGACATTTCTTAGGCCAACAGAAACAACCAAGTCTTTTTCCCCTCAATTCCTCTAATGAATTCATTAGATGTTTTTGGCCAATAATCCAATTCCTGTATTTGTCTATAACTTGTTCCCTACTACCATGTATTCCTATGCTAAATGGATTACCCCATTTAGATGGCCTGCCTATGTAAATATCGTAAGCAGTACCGTGTGTTATATTAACAATCGTTGTTCTACTTATCCCCATGAGCATCATCCTTTTTAGGTCTACCTTGCTTGGGACTTATTAGTTTCTTAATAACCGAATTATCTTTGCCTTCTGATGCCACCATCTCTGCAAGTATTTCGGGTTTAGCCGCCAGTTCTAAAATATCATCCGTAACTTGAGTCATATACTCATTGTTGTTTATGAAACGTGGATTATTCTTGGCCTTACTACCAGGGAATATGAAACCATTTGCACCTGGGCGGGACAATACAAATAGTATACGTTTTAGAGTAACCAGACTAAAGTATACTTCCTTTCCAATATAGAATGGTTTGATACGAAGGGCACGAAGGTATTTCATGGCCGTTCTTCGAGTCACATGGAAGACCTGCTCTATGTATTTCAATTCGACGACTGGGCCGAATCCGAAATCTTTTTGTGGAGGCAAATCAAGACTCATTAAGTCTCCTTTGTGTTAAGTCTA
>CAZVUF010000390.1:0-1733 GCA_964629355.1 uncultured Pirellulales bacterium
TCCGCGACACTGGCAACCTTAGTCAATCCGCCATAGCTGATAAATACAAGTCCTGCAGTAGCAAACACAGCCGGCCAGCCCTTGTTAAGAAAGCCTGAGTACCTGGCGGCCTGGGCAGCTCCGGCTCCCAAAAATACAAAAACGGCAAGTATGCAGAGCAAGACACCCACGAGCAAAACTTGAAATCTGCTTGTGTGCTTTACACTTACAATATTAAGGACGGTAAATCCTATGCAGCAGAGCACGGAAACCTGTTTCAGATGCGCCTCGGTCATTTTCATTCCAAAAAGGCTGTGCACCAATACCTCGATAAGAACCGCCATACCAACGACAGCAAAGGCGCTTTTCATTGCCAACCCAAACCAATTTGCAAAACCTGTAAAAATTCCACAAAACGAGCCTAAGCTGCGTTCGACATAGAAATATGTTCCTCCCGCTCGTGGCATCGCCGTGGCCAGTTCGGCTTTACTGAACACGCTGGGCAGTATCAGAAATGATGCAAAAAGATAAGACAGAACCACCGCAGGCCCAGCTTTAGCAAAAGCGATGTAGGGCAAAACAAACAAACCCGAACTTATCATCGCGCCGGACGCCACGGAAAATACATCCAGCAATCCAAGCTGTTTCTTTAGTTGAGTCATAGCAAAAGCTTCCTGCTATTATCTCACTCTCGCTCCAGGTAAGGTAGTTTCAACGTATTTTATTATACCAAAGCTTTATCCTGATAATAATGTAATTCTTTGGACAGGGCCTATCACCTTTTTTATTATAATCTCGATATGCAATGAACAATACAGTTTTGTTTTATGAATCAAGAGAAAGAAGCTATGTCAACAATTGACAAAAATAATCTAATTGTCACTATTGTTTACGATAACAATCCATACATGCAGGGACCCGCCTGCCCAGAGTACCCTCCAAAGGACCATTGTACCATCGGACGAGGTACGGCGGGCAGGTTAGAAACTGCCTGGGGATTTTCGGCGCTTATAACCGGTGCCGAGAAAACTATCCTCTTCGATACCGGTGGAAACGGTTCACTGCTGCTCAGCAATATGAAAAAATTAGCGGTTGAGCCTAACGATATAGATGTAATTGTTCTCTCCCATATTCATGGCGACCATACAGGCGGATTGGCCGGCTTTCTGCAAAAGAATTGTAACGTCACTGTCTTTATGCCGGGATCGTTTCCCAAAAAATTTAAAGAAAATACACAAAAATATGGAGCGCAAGCTGTTGAGGTTAAAGAATCCTTGAAGATTTGTGAAAATGTTTATTCGACCGGTCAGATCGGAAGATTGATAAAGGAGCAGTCGTTAATTATACGAACAAACGTAGGCTTGATAGTAATAACCGGCTGTGCACATCCTGGTATCGTTAAGATGCTGACCGCGGCGAAAGATTTGATGAAATCTCTCGACCCGGCTCGAGACGGGGACGATATCCTTTTAGTAATGGGCGGTTTTCACCTCGAATGGACAACAAAAGGAGGGATCGAAAAAATCATTTCGGCTTTCAAACAGCTCGACGTGCGATATGTCGTGCCGTGTCATTGTACCGGCGAAAAGGCCAGGAGCCTATTCGAAAAGCACTTTGACAAAAATTATGTCAAAATCGGCGCAGGAAAAATAGTCAATTTGGCAGATTTACAATAGAGCAGCAAACTTGGCTCTGATATGGCTGAGTTGTATTAGTCACTACATTGCCAACGCTTTTTCGATATAATCAGCCGC
>CAZVUF010000391.1:0-1723 GCA_964629355.1 uncultured Pirellulales bacterium
CTATCAGTCCGCAAAGCACTTCGCCGCATCGACAGCCTGTAGTATCTTCGGTTGGGATTTCAGTCATGTCAAAACGCTTAAAGGCATCGAATCGGCTGTATTTATCTTTTAACTTTAGTGTGCTTTTTTCAATTTTTCCCAGACCTCGCCAGTAGCCGTCTGCAGCTTCGAAGTATTCCGCAATCATTTTCTGGGCGGAGATATTGCCTTGCTCCGTCACGACCGCAGAATAAACTGATTTTAGCTCAGCTTTGCCGGCTTGAAGCTGCATGCAGATTTCAGCAAGAGCTTCGACTATCTGTAGAGGTTCAAAGCCGGCAACTACGCAAGGCCGAGCGAAACGCTCGACTATCTCGGCAAAAGCGCCGTAGCCGATTATCACGCTGACGTGGCCGGGACATAAAAAGCCATCTATATTATGATTTATCTCCGAGAGCAGCGCCCGCATCGCAGGCACCACTAATTTGTGGCCGCTTAATATGCAGAAATTTTTAATATTTTCTTCAGATGCTTCCTTAACAACGACGGCTGTAGCCGGTGCGGTCGTTTCAAAACCTACCGCAACAAACACGATTATTTTATTGGGATTGTCTTTAGCCAATTGAAGCGCATCTTCACTGCTTAGGACGACCTTGACATTGCCTTTTGTGCGTTTTGTTTCGAGCGAGCCGTCTTTGCCTGGTACGCGAACCATATCGCCGTAGGTAGCAATTATACAATCGTCGCGGTCTGCCAATTGCAGGACAATATCAATGTAGCTCTGGTCGGTAACGCAGACCGGGCAGCCGGGGCCGGATATCAGCTTTACCTGCTTTGGCAAAGTTGACTTTATGCCGCTGCGGAAAATGGAGACAGTATGGGTGCCGCAAACCTCCATTATATTGATTTGCCGCCCCATACCTTTGCAGGCAGCATCTATCTGACTTTGTGCTTTATAAAGCCTATCGAGCATTCTTTTCTATCCAGTAATTCATTTAGAATTAAGAATTTCTAAATTTTGCATTCTTAATTCTAATTCTATTGTTTGATACGTTTATGGTCAATGTTTGGTTTGAAGCGCGGTTAAATCCCTGCCTTCGCTGAAGTTCATCCTTCGCAGTGGCTTGCTACGGAGAACGGGCGGCTCCTGACCCCTTTTCGTCCCATATAATCTTCTGTTTTTTCTATCATTTTTTAATTATTTCCTCGCTTTTTTCATCCGACAAAAGAATTGCCAGGCAAAAGCGATATTCTGCATCCTTGATTGCTCCAAAAAGTGTAAAGAGCGTTATTACGATGGGGTCGGACGATTGAGGGATTAAATCGCAGGTTGATCCGCGGTACGCAGCTAATTGAAAAAGGAGTAAAAGGATATGAAACGTAATCAACTAATAGTCATGTTGGTAGGCATTGCAGTATTCATACTGATGGGGCTTTTCCCACTTAAAGAAGGCTACACCACCGGCGGTGGCCGTTCCGGCCGCCCTCGTGGGTATCAAGAGCCATATTATGATTTTTTCATTAGTGGCTCCATAAGATGGGACGCGCTTATTATCCAGTGGGCTATAGTTGTGGTTATAACTGGCGGACTCATATATACTCTTGGAGTGTACCCACAATTACCTCAGAGAATTCGGAAATGGTTCGCGTCAACTGAAACTCCCAAACATTCCTAAAGGAACATGTAAGTGTTTAAATCTTGGAACAGTTATTTGTCTTTTAGAGAGAAGAAAAAACAAGAAGA
>CAZVUF010000392.1:0-1696 GCA_964629355.1 uncultured Pirellulales bacterium
TACTATCAATCGTAACTACGACGGTTTGAATTGGGGCGCCTCGTATAGACAAAGCTGTACCGCCAATTCGTGGGCAGGGTTTATACTTGCCACCCACATCATGGGAGCAACAGAGTTATGGAATCATGATGCGCTCTTTGATTATATGGATCGTTATATGCAGGTCCAAAAACAAGTCGTAGGAGCAGGTAATTGGAAGAGACAACGATCCAAATTCGCCGAGAGTATGTGGGATGCCTTTCGTGCAGATTACGGTCCTGTCTGGACAATGTCTCCTGTGCTGAATATTACCGCAACGGGCGGCTCGGTTAAGAAAATTCCTGACAAGGCAGCTTATGCCCTTGGCGAAAAGGTAATCTTAAGAGCTGTTGCTGATGCCGGATACGAGTTTATGGGCTGGTCAGGCGATCTGGCAGGAACCGACAATCCTGTAAGAATAATTATGCATGCTAACCACTCCATCATAGCAAATTTCGCTGTTAGTAACAATCTACCAGTACTTGAGTCGAAATGAGAGTCGAAGACAACAAAAACATGTCGTTTATTTGCTTTGGTGGTGAGGATTGGTGGTATAAAAACCGCGGTCATATCGATATGCAATTGATGCGCCGTTTTGCGCGATTGGGAACTACCTTATATGTCAACTCTATAGTAATGCAAAAGCCAAATTTTAAAAAAGCAACTGGTGGTGGTAAGAGCTTCTCAGAAAAATTGATCCGGAAAGCCAAAAGTATTCTAATGGGTTTGCAGAAAGTTAGCACTGGATTTTGGGTATATAGCCCTCTTTCTATACCGGCTCATTACATTGGATGGTTAAAAACCTTAAACGAAATGCTCCTACGACTTCAGTTATCGATCGTAATACGTAAATTGAGGATACACAATCCTGTGATTTGGGTAGGCTGTCCTGCAGCCTGTGAAGTGGCTATCAAGATGAAAAAGAGCAAACTTGTTTACCAACGAACCGACAGATTTGAAGAGTATCCTAACGTAGATAGTAAAACAATTCAGCAGTATGACCAGAAGTTAAAAGCCAATGCTGACCTGACGATCTTCGTAACTAATAAATTGTATGCCGAGGAAGCAAACCAGTGTCGAAAAGCATTGTATCTCGACCACGGCGTTGATTATGAGTTATTTGCGATGGCTGAAAAAAGCTCATACCAACCCAATGATATAATTGGCGTCCCTAAACCTATCATTGGCTTCTTCGGCGCGATCGATGACCATACTTTTGATATTGAGCTTGTAAAAAAGATAGTCGAAATGCTGCCCGATCTGCGTTTTGTATTTATTGGGGAGGCATCGGTTGATTGTGATGGCTTACTCTCGAAGAAAAACGTATGGATCCTTGGCAAGAAATCTTACGAGCAGATACCTTATTACGGTAAATGTTTTGATGTGGCTATTATGCCGTGGTGCCACAACCGCTGGATAGAAGTGTGCAATCCAATAAAGCTTAAAGAATATCTGGCTCTTGGAAAACCAATAGTTAGCACACCTTTTCTCGAACTGGAGAAATACCAAGACGTTGTGTATCAAGCTCAATCGCCAAAAGAATTTGTCGAATGTATCAAAAAAGCTCTGTTAGAAGACAATCCCGAAAGAATAGCTACCCGAAGGAAAAAAGTTCAGATGTCTACATGGGATAGCAAAGCAGAATTAGTTCTTAATGAGCTTTTTGACAAAAATAATT
>CAZVUF010000393.1:0-1688 GCA_964629355.1 uncultured Pirellulales bacterium
CGACCAAACATAGTTGCAAAGAGTGTCCTCAGCGAGATTCATGTCCCTGGATGAAGCGAAGGAGAACGCGCAGCGAATAACGAATGACGAATTTAGAAATTCAGAGTTAGATATTCAACATTCCCGGCATTGGTCGACATATTTCGCAAAAGATTGCCCCCTTTGAGGTAGCCCTAAAATTAGGAGCGATATTAGCTGGTCACGACAATGGGCCTGGACTAATCTCTCCGGAGCCGTTCCTGATGCCGATGACACAGCCGGTGCTCTGATTGCGCTGCGCAATCTCGACCCACGTGATGATAATGCTATTAAACCAGCAATATCAAGTGTAAACTGGCTGTTGGGCCTGCAAAACCGGTAAAATCAACTATCGAAGAAACAGCTTTGGCAATCGATGCTCTGGCGGAAGTATTGCTACATTCGGTGGTAGATACCAGTGAGAATAAAACCGTCAAATCTGCTGTGTCTCATGGGGCTCATTGGCTTATTGAACAAACCCAGCACGGGACATTGCTGCCAGCTTCACCTATAGGATTATATTTTGCTCGCCTTTGGTACTTTGAAGAGCTATACCCTGCGATTTTTACAATATCGGCTCTGCACAAAGTTCAAAGACTTCTCAACATTGAGTAATGTCTGTTTCTGTCGCAAATAATAGAAGATTTTATTAGGTCGAGCTCTTTTTGAAAATTTTCTGATGACCTAACATTATGATACAAAGCCCTTTAGAGATGTGTGCTTCCGGGCGTGCATAAAAACTTTACTATAAGATAAAATTTTTCTTGCAAGGACAAAAACAGCATAGCAAAATAGAACCGTTTATAAAATTTAGAATTGCCTGAATATATCTTTGAGGTCAGGGACGATGGGTAAAAACCCAAAGACACAATACACCACGGCGGAGCCGAAACCAATCGAAACCCACGTTACTGGTACCCAAATGGGGGTTCTTTTGTTGCTCATTTTTAATCTTTCATTCTTATTGTTTTGCATGTCTATCGGCTGCGAGTCCGAACAAAAGTTAGAACCTGTATCGTTGTCGGTTGAAGAAAAAAAGGCTGTATTAAATAAACAGCTCAATACTAAATTTGAAAATCCAGATGCGCATTTCGAGCTGGGTCAATTGTATCAGGCAGAAGGCAATTGGGAAAAAGCAGAGTATCATTATACCGTGGCTTTGAGCTTTGATCCCGTGCATAGACCCGCTCAGGCGGCGCTTGTAAAAGGTCTTATTAAAAATGGTTATAAAGCGAAGGCTGAGCAGTACGCCAGGTCTTACATAAACCAGGCTTCCAAGGCTTCCAATTCGGTAACGGCCTCACTTCAGCTTGCAGAAGCTTTTAATAAGCAGCAGCTTGATAATTACGCATTAGCTTGTTATCAACAGGCGCTTCGTCTGGGGCCGAATTCGCCTGAGGTCAACAAACAATTCGGCTTCTACTACTTGAATAAAAATGATAAAGAACATGCAAAAGAATATTTAAGTAAAAGTTTCCAGCTTAATCCGAACCAGTCGGACGTTGCAGGCGAACTGGGCCGACTCGGTGTCGTTGTAAAAATACCGGAAAAGAAAAAAAAGTAGGACGTTAAACAAAAACCAGCGATTTAGTTTATTACTATCTCTTTTTTGATCTTAAGTCATGCAATTTTAATTATCGTCTTTTTCATTGCCCCGTGGCGAAGGGATG
>CAZVUF010000394.1:0-1684 GCA_964629355.1 uncultured Pirellulales bacterium
GTTGATAGAGGTCTTGTCGAAGTTGACAACAGCAGGCACCTGGAGTACTATCAGATGGAAAAAAAGTTGAAATAGAAGGCGAGCAGATGGCAAATGTAACCGTAACGGCAGCCAAAGGTTTTCTGGCGGCTGGGGTACGTTGTGGAATTAAAAAATCGGGCAAACCCGATTTGGCCCTGCTTGTTTGTCCCACTGGTGCAAAGGCGGCTGCGGTTTTTACTACCAACAGAATTACATCAGCAGCAGTGCAGGTCAGTAAAGAGCATATAAAAAGCCCCAAGATTTATGCGGTGGTTGTCAACTCCGGCAACGCCAACGCCTGCACGGGACAACAAGGTATCAAAAATGCAGTTACAATGTGCGCCAAAACGGCGTTGTTTGAGCCACGAGTTACAAGCCACGAACCACGAAATGTTCTTGTTGCTTCCACCGGAATCATCGGTAGACAATTGCCAATCAAGAAAGTAATCGCTGGCATTTCGAAGGCGGCGGAACAGCTTTCATCCTCGGCAAAGGCAGGTCTGGATTTTGCAAAGGCGATAATGACAACCGATACAAAGCCCAAACAGGCTGTTCGCCGATTCACTATCGAGTCACGAGCCACGAGCGACGAACCACGAATAACAATAGCAGGTGCGGTAAAAGGAGCTGGCATGATTGCCCCGAATATGGCTACTACGCTTTGCTTCATTACGACTGATGTGGCAATAAGTAAGCCTCTGCTGTCACGAGCCTTGAAAACTGCCATCGACAATTCGCTAAACAGACTTACCGTTGACGGCCATCAAAGCACCAATGATACGGCGATTATCCTGGCCTCCGGCTTAGCAGGCAATCGGGCCATAGTGGCCCAATGTCCGCGATACAAAAAATTCACTAAGGCGTTGATGGAGCTGTGTGATGATTTAGTCAAACAGATGGCCTTGGATGCCGAAGGAGCAACGCGGATGTTCAGGGTTGTGATTAGAGGAGCAGCCGGCAAAGCCGAAGCAGCAAAAGCCGCAAGAGCGGTAGCTGATTATGACCTGCTGAAGTGTGCCATCCACGGCGGTGACCCCAACTGGGGCAGAATAATTTGTGCTGTTGGTTCGGTTGGTGTAAAATTAAATCCGAATAAACTATCTTGTAAGCTCGATAATTTGACCGTCTTTAAGAACGGTAAGCCGAAGAAATTCGATGTAAAAAAGGCCAGTGGGGTTGTCTCACAGACCGAGCATACAATAACAGTGGATTTGGGGGCAGGAAATCAAAGCGATTTCTGCTACGGCTGCGATCTGAGTGCAGAATATGTCAGAATTAACTCAGAATATTCCACATAGAGCCCTCAAATTGAAACGGTCCTATGTGGTTCGGGATTTACAGAACGGTTGGTTTTTTGCTTTCAGCGAAAAAGACTTGAAAATCCCTTGCTTTTAGTTAAACTGCTTTGACTTTTAATACGTCTGGTTAGGACAATTTTAGGATCAGAATTGAAAGGAGTGAAAAACGTGAAGATTCTAAGCAGCATCTCAGCATTTCTGCTGCCTGCTTTTGCCTTTAACACAACGGCGCTGGCGGCAGGCGAGGAAGTCTCAACTGAAATGGCCGGCACACCGGTCAGCTGGTGGCTGGCTCCCGTTGCAGCACTGCTCGCTCTTGTGTTTGCGTACTATTTCTACAAGAAATTGATGACTGCACCTGCGGG
>CAZVUF010000395.1:0-1668 GCA_964629355.1 uncultured Pirellulales bacterium
CGCTCCACAAGCTCTGGCGGAACCAGCCGATGGGCTTTTTGAATCCACACAAGTCGAGTAGACCTGAGCCGCTGGCTTTGTTCGGCCATTGCCGTGCCTCACCAAGGTAGTCAATGCCTGTCCAGAGAAACTGGCCGGCAACATAATCGTTGTCGCGTACCACAGTCCAGTCACTATATCGGTGGCTATTCTCACTGCCGAAGATAAAACGATTCGGATATGTTTTGTGATCGGATTCGTAGTATTTTTCCTGGTAATTATACCCCACGATGTCCAGCATTTGTGCAAGGCCAACTGCATTCGACATTGAAATACTTGCCAATGCCGCTGTGACAGGTCGTGTGTTATCATACTTTTTCGTAACCTCGATAAGCGGTTTGGCATACTTAACTAAGTTTTGAGCAGGCGGCTGCTCAGGTTGGTAATTCTCCCCCAATACTGGGTGAGAAAATGGATCATTAGGATAATCAATTTCATTGCCAATACTCCACATAAACACGCTCGGGTGGTTTCTATCTCTGCGCACCATGTCCTGCATGTCGATTATAGACCACTGGACAAATACCTCACCATAACCAAATCGGCTCGGTATGCCCATATTCCAGCCGGAAACCCATTTGTTCTTCGGCGGTGTAAATTCGTCGAAGGCTTCCACCTTGACCAGCAAGCCAAGCCGGTCACAGAGATCCAGCAACTCCGGGGCTGGTGGATTGTGGCTGGTCCGAACAGCATTTGCACCCAACCCTTTAATCAGGCGCAACCGACGCTCGAGAACCTTTTCCGGCACAGCAGCACCAAGGCAGCCCGCATCGTGATGCAGACAAACACCCTTGATCTTGAGCTGCTTACCATTCAACAGGAAACCTTTATTGGGATCAAACTGGAGTGTGCGAATCCCAAAGGGCGTGATTGTCTCGTCAATAACTGTTTCATCAACCTTCATACTGCTTTTTAGCGTGTAAAGATTGGGTGATTCAAGCAACCAAAGCTGCGGACTGCTGATCGTAATCCTCTGAATAATTGTTTGCTCTGCTTCAGAATCTACGGTTTCTGGTGTGGCCAGACTTCCTACTACATGTCCTTCTGACGAGATAATATCCGATTGAAGCGTAAAACTCTGGGTACGGTCGTAACCATTCTTAACGGTGGTTTCGATTTGGATAACAGCAGAATCTTCTTTGACCTCCGGTGTAGTAACGTATATACCCCACTCTCCTATCTTAAGCCTGTCGGTGATACACAAACGTACATGCCGGTAGATGCCGGAACCAGTGTACCATCGCGAGTCGGCAAATTTGGAATGGTCCACACGAACTGCTACGACATTCTCATCAGAACCAAACCTCAAATAAGGCGTCATGTCATACTGAAAACTCGAATACCCGTAAGGTCGCCTGCCAACGAAGATTCCGCTGATCCAAACCGACGAGTTGTTGTATACACCATCGAATTCTATTGCAATGACTTTGTCTCTGTAGGCCGGGTCAAGTTTAAAATGCTTACGATACCAGCCGATGCCGCCGGGTACATATCCATTGCCGCTGGAAAATTCAGCACTGTATGGACCTTCAATACTCCAATCGTGGGGCAGATTTAATTTACGCCAGCCGGAGTCATCAAATGCAGGAGAGACAGCCGTGGGAAAATCTCCCTTGCTGAATTGCCAAT
>CAZVUF010000396.1:0-1655 GCA_964629355.1 uncultured Pirellulales bacterium
AATAAGAGAATTGAAGAAAAAACTGGATTCCTGTTTCCACAGGAATGACAAGTCGCGGCTGTTGCGCGAGCCGCAATAAAAACTACAAACTACAAACGATGAATTTATACCTTAGGGACGATGAATTACGGCTCTTTTTTCAAATGTTTATCGAAGAATTTTTTGGTTAGTTTCGGTACATTCGGGTCTTTGAATCCGCCGTGACCTGCTCCTTTCACGGTGTAAAATGATACCGGAACACCTGCCTTCTTCAGCGCAGCTTCGAGCAGCTCGCTTTGATGATGCGGCACAAGCGGGTCCATGTCACCGTGAACGATAAGAAACGGCGCATCGTCTTTGGTCACGTAAGTAATCGAATTGGCCTTGGCGACCTTCTCCTTGTTGTCCTGAATGTACCCGCCAACCAACTGAGACTCCGGCGAGTCGGGCGTGTTATGAACCTGGCCATCAGGGGGACGATGCTCGTCCATTTGGAGAAAGTCTGTCGGACCAAAATAATCCACCACCGCCTGTACTCGGCTAGATACTGTGAGATGCTCTCCGACGTCAAACTCATTTACATCGCCGGTTGTGCCGAGCATTGCAACTAAATGCCCGCCTGCTGATGGTCCCCAAGCGCCGAAGCAGTTCGGGTCCAGGTTGTACTTTTGAGCATTTGTGCGCAGCCAGCGAACGGCTGCCTTACAGTCTTCGATCTGGGCGGGAAATATGGCGTGCTGGCTCAAGCGATAGTTAATGCTCGCCACCGCGTAGCCATCAGCAAGATAGCCCAGCGGAACCCCGTCGGCCTTGCTGCCTGCAAGCCAGGCACCGCCATGAACCCAGATGATGAGCGGCAGCTTATCTTCTGCTTTCGGCAGATACAGGTCGAGCTTCTGTCGCTCGTGCCCATCGGTAACGTAAGACAGATTGTGATAAACGATTGTCCCTTCAGGTAGATGGAGACGCGAAGATTGTCTGGACTGTTGCGCATTAGCAAAAAATACAATAGAAGCAAGTGTGATTGAGATGAATATTGATTGTAGCTTCATTACTATTTGATCCTGTTAAATAGAATCTTTTATGTGTTGGCAATTACACCATAAGCCGATTGGCTTGTCAAACAAACCTTACTTATGTAGGAACTTTTAGCACACTTGTTGCGCTGCACCAGCTAAGTCAATGCCGGCTACTCCGGCAGGCGTGCAAAGAAATTTATGCACAAAAAATCTCACTGCCCCTTTTTTTTGAAAAATAATATTGTAATATAGAAAAAAACGTTATTTATTTGTTAGAAAAGATATGTTCGGAGACCACAATTCCAATGGCTGCACAAATAACTGAACTAACTTTTCTCGAGCATCTCGCCCCTCGTTTTAGTATTCCGGTCCCTGAGCACCTTACTGATAAGGCATCCGGTGCGGAAATCAGAGCTGCTATAAGCAGATGGGGCGGAAAGGCCCTGGTCAAATCGGACGTTATGACCGGCAAGCGGGGAAAAGCAGGCGTAGTGCGAATGGTTACCGATTATGCAGAGGCGCAAAGAGAAATGAAACACGTGCAGGGTCTGGAGATAAACGGCTGCCTGCCTCTGACAGCTTACCTGGTACAGTACATACCTTCCAACGCCGAGGTTTACACGGCAATAACCTACGACTCCAGATTCCTCGGCCCAG
>CAZVUF010000397.1:0-1653 GCA_964629355.1 uncultured Pirellulales bacterium
TAGTAGCCTGGGCTAATACGTCGTCGCCAATAACAAAGACCGTGACTTGTGGCTCGGGGCTCGTATTTAGATAAGCAGTACAAGCTGTACCCTCTACACTAAAATTTTATGGAATTATCAAAGAGCAATTATCTTTAAGAGGCTATAAACCAAAGGTCGAGTTTTGTTGATGCAATCTCTTCAAGCCAACCTATAAATTCAGCTACAAACTCGGATAAATAATCCGGCACCTTAGATTCTCTCAGTTCATTTATCGCACCAAGAAGTTGCTCGGTTTCTTCAAGCGTGAGGTAACCATAACAACTCCAGTCTGATTCAATCTTGTTGCCAAAGAACGGGCGGCCCTGCTCAAATATCGCTAACAATTCAGCGATTTCTGGATTGACCTTTGACATACTGGCACTTTGTAAATCCCAGAAGGCTTCCATTTTCCACTCGCTGGTATCTTCAACAGGTTTTAAGTCGGTATATTGAACAATGGCATCAGCAGCAAATACGTGTACCTCCTTCTCGCAGTCCAAATCTGCAAACGGCGCACCTTCCATAACAGCACGGCGGATAATTGTCTGGCCTTTTTCTCTAAGTTCCTCTCGTTCTTCCGGCTCGATACTGAATAATTCAGTAAGTATCTGTTCATAATTGTCGTTCATTTGTTCCAAAGCTTTGTTATCAGCACTTGCGAAAAGGGATTTAACCATTTTCAGGCTAAAGCCGTATATTTGGGGCCGAAGCGACATGTCAAACTCCTATACTGTTCTTAACGGTGCCAGAATGCCGAGCTTTGTTATTCCCCTTGCCTAAATTAATATAATGATCGATATAAGCCCTGGGAAATTCAACCTGCATGCCTTTATATTTAGCAAGATTAAACAATATTGTCCCATCAATCGCTAAGGTTTCATGAACAGAATCTCGCGGGAATTCACGAGACTTATAATATTTCATGTAGATGCCAAATTCATTAGCAAAACCGTCTTCATCTTCAGCCGTTATGGCTCTTAGAACGTTTAGTAAAAGTTTCTCGCGCTTTTTTCGACCATTTTCTATCAATCCAATATACTCGTCTGCATTCGCAAGGCTACCTTCGCGTAAATATATCGCCAACAATATATACCATGCTGACGTCTCCTTTGGTTCAAAATCCGCTTCCATGCAAAGTTCATCGGGATATTTCGATATTTCTTTTATTTTATTCCATTCACCTAAAACACTTCCCCAGAGAATTGATTCTCTAAAATCGCTAATCCACAATTCGGAACGCTTAAAATATTCCTCGCCGGTTTGTTCCTCAACAATAGTATCTTTCCGCCAATCGCCGAAAAAATACTCTATGGCATAATCAAGCATAGGTTTGGCATAACGTTCAATATTTTCCTCTTTATCTAATAAATAATAATCGAAACACAACCTGCAACTGGCAGATATCAAATCGCTCTTGTATGAACTGACAAGACTTGCACAGGGCGGTTTTTTGTTAAGGCAAGTAAAAATACTTTCCTGAGTACTTTTAAAATGCTTTTTTGTAAATAACTGCGGGTCCAATCCGAATTTTTCATAAAGCGGCATTTATATCCCCTTTTATTCTAACTTCTATTTCTAATTACCTAAAAAATTTATATTATTCAGTATAATTGTCAACCTATGTATCAAAAT
>CAZVUF010000398.1:0-1638 GCA_964629355.1 uncultured Pirellulales bacterium
GAATAGGCTTCAAAGGAGACAGTATTCTGCGTACTAATACCGAACCTGGTGGTCGGGTGTGAACCATAGTGGAGTGTCGGTCACTGCGATGATCAGCCCAGCACACATAGAGATGTGAACTGGGCTCTTTCTTTGTAGTCGGTAGATTCTGAAGAAGCGTAACTGATACGAACGAGGTGAAGAATGGAGACAATACTCAGTATGCGGAGAAGCCGTTACGCGGCAAGAATTGGCGCCTGTCTGTTTGTGGTAGCCGTAATCGCCTTGATGGCAGGCTGTGGGGGTAATGGTGTTGTCAAGTATGACCTCACTATTGCCAGTACCACCGGAGGGTCAACCAGCCCTGCTGCGGGGATTCATAGCTATGCACAGGATGTAGAAGTCGACTTGGTAGCGAGTCCGGATGCTGGCTACCGATTTGTGGGATGGACTGGAGATGTGGATACTGTCGCTAACGTGACTGCTGCCTCAACCATCATTACCATGAATGATGGCTATTCCATAACGGCCAACTTTGTCAAGCGATATGGCCTCACTGTCTCGAGTACCACTGGGGGGTCGGTCACCATACCTGGGGAAGGCTTACATACCTATGACGAAGGTGAGGTGGTCAACTTAGTTGCCAAGGGCGAAGAAGGCTACCGCTTTATCAACTGGACTGGCGAAATAGATACGATTAGCGATGCCAATGCTGCCTTAACCACTATCATCATAAACGCCGATTACGTCATCACTGCCAACTTTGAGGAACTGGGTGCAGAGGAATTATTCGCGGGAGGCAACGGAACGGAGGAGGACCCGTATCGCCTTGTGAATTGGTACCATCTCAACAACATTCGTTATTTCCTGAGTGGCCACTACATACTCATGAACGATCTTGACTCAGCTACGGCTGGTTATACAGCCCTGGCGAGTGCGACTGCTAATGGTGGAATGGGCTGGGAGCCGATTGGAGACTACCAGAGGCTGCAGCTTGGTTTTACCGGAGGCTTCGATGGTCAGGGGCATGAGATAATAGATCTGTTTATCGACCGCCCTGACGAGGGCAATACGGGGCTTTTTGATGTCATCCTAAGAGGGGCTGTCGTAGAGAATGTCGGAATCGTGAACGGTTCCGTGACTGGAGGTACCGGTGTCGGCGTTCTAGCGGGAGGAAGCACAGGCACCATCAGCTGTTCGTATTGCGATGGCGCCGTGACTGGCGATATGTCCGTTGGCGGTCTGGTGGGGCAGAATGGAGGCACTGTCACTGACTCCTATGTAACGGGTAGCGTGAGTGGTACCATGTATGTTGGTGGCTTGGTGGCAATGAACAGCCTGGGGACTGTAAACAATTGTTATTTCACCGGCAGCGTGAGTGGCAATGTATATGTTGGCGGTCTGGCGGGACGAAATATTGATGGCTCTGTGAGCAATTCCTACTGGGATAGAGAGGCTTCCGGGATAGAAGATAGTGAGGGAGGAACCGGAAAGTCAACGGCCGAAATGAAGAACCTCACCACCTTCTCAGATGCAGGCTGGAGTATAATCGCAGTCGCTCCTGACGAGCGCAACCCTTCCTACTCCTGGAATATCGTTGACGACGAGACTTATCCTTTCCTGAGCTGGCAGTCCTAAACCAGAACCTGCAGATGCAAG
>CAZVUF010000399.1:0-1627 GCA_964629355.1 uncultured Pirellulales bacterium
GATGCAGAGAGGTACTGTGTGGGCAAAGATGGAGTGATCGTGCGCGATTGGTGATTAAAGCGTGTTGGTGGCGCAGTAATCGGCCCATATAGCACAACACTATACAGTTGCTGAGTCCCGCAGCGATAATCAATACTCTGGCTGTTAAAGAAGCGGCCTTGTGTGCGGTGGGCATAAGGCCGCTTCTTATCCATGACTTGCGCGACAGGTTTTACCAAAATCATAGATAAGATTAACGGGGAAAAACTTCGATTTGAATGTTACTTTAATTTGATTGGCAGACCTTTGTCCCGAGATTTGGCCAAGAACGATTTTAGTTCTTCTGATAACATCTGTATCTGTTCAGTGCTCTCGAGCATGTTTTCATATAATTGTCCGTCATTGATGAGCCTGGCAATAGTCCCATCGCCGCTATTGGCCTTTTCTAAAATTACTCGTAGTTGCGATGTTACTTCACTGAGTTGGTCGCTTGTACTGATTAAAGCGGCTACGAGTTTTTCTGTCTTGACGTCGGCATTTTGTAAAGTTTTGGTGCCGGTCATGGCCAGTTCTCGGAACTCTTGTATTGTTTGCTTCGCTTGCTGCATAGTTTCTATCGCCTCATGCGAAGCTTTATGTAGATTAGCCAAAGTTCCTTTGAGATTTTCTTTACTGTTGGGGTCTCCGATGAGGTCTCTGGCATGATCTATAAGGCTTTTGAAACCGTCGGCCAGGTCTTCAAATTTTTTCTGACTTTCAGCCGGGAAAAACTCACTTGTCATGCCGGTCGAACCCTGCATCCGGATTCCGTCAAATAAAAAACTCGTTTCGGGTCGATTCGGGTCAATCGGCGGAGCCGGCAGCATGGAAGGGTCAACGGTAAGTTCAATATAACTGCTGCCCAGACCTCGCGTTATTAGTTTTATCTCAACATTAGAGGGAATATTAACATATTTTTTGTCAATGCTAAGGATAACTACTGACTGATGATATTTGCGTCCAGTCAGATCTGGAAGTATCTCTGGAGCCATGACTTTTGTGACTCTGCCGATTTGATAGCCGCAGAATTGCACAGGGGTATCCTTTTGAACTCCGGGTGCGGTTGGGAATTGAGCATACACCTCAAAGGATCGAAATTTGCTTACGGTGGACGGTAAATCGCCGAACTTAAATATAAGCCATACCAGCGCAGATATGGCTACTATCACAAATATACCCACAATAATATTACGCCTTGTTTGGATGGTTTCATAGTCACTCACTGTTTACTTCCTTTCAAGTCAGCACGGCCGTCGAGGAACAGCTCCCTTATGGCACGCAAAGGATAGCCGCTGTCATTAAGTTTTTTTATCACTTTAATTCGCTCAATAATCCTTTCATTGAACAGTCGTCTGCCGCTTGGCGTAACATCTGTGGGTTCAAGCAAGCCGACCATAAGATAATATTGCAGAGTTTGGCGGGAAACGCCAGCTTTTTTTGCCGCTGTGCCTATGGGTACTAATTTGCTTTTATCACTCAAATTCCAACCTCAAAGAATTTAGAATTTAGAATATAGAGTTTGTAATTCTCAATTCAAATTTTATCCTATTTTGTCAACTGCTTCGTTTACCAAAGCCAAAAACGAGGCTTTTACCTGTTCAAACGATGG
>CAZVUF010000400.1:0-1603 GCA_964629355.1 uncultured Pirellulales bacterium
TATCATTATCCTGAAGCATGTGGAATTGGCAGGTCAGATGCACCGACTGGTGTCCGTATTGAAACAGAGGGGCTCGGCACGTGGAAAAGAGCTTATGGAATTTGAGATTTGTTCAAAAGAGGGTATACGGATTTTAATGCCATTCAAGGGAGCAGAGAACCTGCTGAGCGGCTCTGCCAGGATGATCGCGTCGAGGCTCGGCCTGGAAGAAGTAAAAAGGGACTTTATCGCAGAAGCTGTTGCAGGCAAAATTTGAGAAAGATTGGCCGATTATTAATGTAAGGCCAATGATGGAGATATACCGGCGTATGGAAGTTTTAACTGCTGATATGAGCTAATGTCAGAGCTGAATAGAATAGCAAAAACGATATTGATTGCCGATGACGAGCCGGCCGTGGTCAAAATACTCGCAATGAGACTAAAAACAAACGGTTACCAAATAATAGAAGCCTGTAATGGGACAGAGACCATAGAGCTCACAAATCAGAAAAAACCCGACCTGATTATTCTCGACATCAAGATGCCCGACATGGATGGTTATACTGTCCTCCAGAACCTGAAAGCATCTCCGGATACAATGTCAATCCCAGTGGTATTGTTCACCGCCCTTCCACCGGAACAGACCCAGGAGAAAGCGACTCAACTCGGCGCCGAGGGCTTTGTTTCAAAGTCCGCCGACCCGGACGAAATACTTGCCAAGATCACGGAAACCCTCGGCCAATTGCAAACTCAAGCCGCAGAGCAAAGGTAATAGTGACCGACAACCACAACCAATGGACTGTTTGTCTGATGCCTCTAAATTAGTCAACACCACCAGATTGACAATCTGAGGTTACTTAATGATAAAAGTAAACCACCTGCAAAAATTGAAGGAGAGCCTCAGAAGTGCTTCTATGTTTTTGCGATGACTTTAGAAGTATTGGCTTTGACCAATACAGAATTATCAAGTTTGTCCACACCAGCTTCCTGGGTGCAACTACAACTGAACTACAGCCTTTTAACAGGATATCCGTTAATTTTTAAAGTTCACGTATTTTGTAACTAATTGTAAAGTATAGACTTATAAGAAGCTGCGTTTCTGAGAATGTCTTATATATACTATTTAAATGCGCTGTTGGTCAAAGGCCGAACGGAGCAGGAGGGATTCGAACCCCCGTTACCCGAAAGGGTAAAACGGTTTTCAAGACCGTCGCCTTCAGCCGCTCGGCCACTGCTCCAAAATTCCGTCGCCCGTTGTACGATTCTCACCTTTCGTTTTACCGCAAACGAGCTTAAGTCCTTGCACGAATTTGGCTTATTCTACATCTTCCCGACTTTCCTTCAAGCCTAATCCGCACTACCCTGTGCGCTACGGGCCCTTTGTTTTCCCACAAGCAGCAAACAGTCGTCTTCGCAACAAAACCGCTATGGTGGACAGACCGAATTTCTGCTAACAAAAATAATAATTTTTTTCAATTTTTCAGTTGACTTTGCATAGTATGCATTGCATAATATGCATTACAAGCTAACCCAAATACGGGATTAGCTCATGTACTGTAATACATTAGACAGGAGATGATTATGAGATTTGAAAGTCAGCTACTAAAAGGTATCGCGCCTACGG
>CAZVUF010000401.1:0-1586 GCA_964629355.1 uncultured Pirellulales bacterium
CGCGACCTCACCTGTCAGTGTTGACGGTTTGGTAGCTCACTGGGCACTTGACGGCAATGCCGACGACAGTTCGGGCAATAATAATCGTGGCACTTTGATGGGCTCTGCGAGATGGATATCTGCCGGTCAGATAGGTGGCGCACTGGCACTTGATGGAGTGGATGACTATGTAAATTGTGGACTTAGTACGAGCTTGAATATCACCGACGCGATTACGCTTTCGGCGTGGGTCAAGACGAACGACACCGGCAACGGTCAACATAATCCTTACATAACCAAAGGTGACACGAGTTATGGGCTAAAGCACCATACCAGCAACGGCATAGAAGTCTTCATCTATGACGGAGATTGGTACCAGGCTCGCTCTGATGCTTTGGATAGTTCATTTAACGGCGTCTGGCACCATGTGGCAGGCACTTATGATGGAATTCAGCTTAAGTTGTATATTGATGGAGCACTGCAGACTACCTCGGACCATGTGGGTTCTATCGCCACTAATCAATTTGCCGTCAACATAGGGAGGAACTCTGAAGCTGATGATGGCGCCCGCTTATATGAAGGACTCATAGACGATGTTTGTATTTACCGTCGGGCATTGTCGTCGGCTGAGATAGCGTATCTTGCAGACACGACACAGGGCGATGGCCAGTTGTATATTCCGGTTCCGTCAGCAGCGGAGTTATATTCTTCTGAGCCTGCAGGTTCTCGTAGTGTTGATTTTAAGGACTACGCCGCGTTAGCTTCTGCCTGGCTACAGGAACAGTTATGGCCATAGCTGTATGTTGTTGCAGGTTGAGTAAATGATTATTGCTTTAAGAATGTTGTTTTGAGACAGATATGATTTTGAGGTGAAATCTTGCCTATCGAAGGCTACGGCTGTTTTTGGTGTGCAGCCAAAACATTATAATCCCAGATTTTTCTGAAGGAGGAATATTATGTGTAGAAGACATATTTATTTGGTCTCTGTAGCTTTGGTGCTGGGTCTTGTTGGAGCCAGCGCGGCAGGCGGAATTGACCCCAATCTTATCGGATGGTGGTTGCTCAACGATGGTTCTGGCACCATCGCTTTTGATTCGTCCGGTCATGAAAACAATGGAACTATATACAATCCTGACGCTGGTCTTGGCCCAAATGGTTCGGTCTGGGACATCGATCCAGATCACGGTACGGTCATAAGTTTTAACGGAGACGACACTGGCGGCGCGTACGTCAGCGCCGGCCGTATTCCGGCTATGACATTAGACAACGATTTTACCTGGGCATTCTGGTGCAAACAGCACAGCGAGCAAACCGATTTATACGACGTGATAGTGGGGAATCGCTTCGGCGGCACCGAGGAACCGCTCCAATTCATCAAGTTCACACCACAAGAATTCGAATACTACCACCGCGGCGGCGGCCCTGAGGGGGAGAACGATGTGGGCACGATGGACATTGAGGACTTGCTGGCTGATGTATGGATACACCAGGCTGTGGTTAAAGATGGTGCAACTCTTACTTATTATCGCGATAGCGTGTTGGCGGACACCGCTACTGTTACAAATAATATCGATGAAAATCAATTCTATATGGGCGGCGATGCTCAA
>CAZVUF010000402.1:0-1586 GCA_964629355.1 uncultured Pirellulales bacterium
CTCCAGAGATAGAGTTCCAGTATTTTTTTCATTTTTTCATTTTTAATCCGACTCAGCGCTCTGACCATTATGATATTGCAGCCTTCACCTGCCTCGGGCATATTCAAAAGGTATCGTTCACTACCCTTATTAGAGTAGTGCGTAACTCGTCGGAAGTGAAAAGGCTGATGCGATGCGTCGGCTCTTAATAATATTTGTGGGTTAAAGATGCCGCCATACTTAAAACTTTCTGTAGAGTATTTTTTGAATGCCTTGATAATCTCCAGTGACGGCGGTTTGGTCCTTTTCCATTCGCTTAATCCGTGCTGATAAGTGTTGTCGCACCAGTGAGGATTGATAGTTAGAGTGCGAATGGCTTTTTTTACTCGCTTAATATTCTCACATCCGGATCTTATAAGTGCTTCCATCACAAGAGCCGTAGTCCACATAATCCTGGGGCCGCATGGATCAATTGCCAGGGGCTCCCCCGAACGCACGAGATTAACCTCCGGGGCCTTTCGCTTATTGAACCGCTCCCTGGAACTTTTGCCTGTGTGTTTTTTTCTTCGCTTTATTACATGGGCCTGCTCCTTAATCAGTTCATCGGTTGCAAACCATATACCAGGATTATATTGTGACTGTGGTTTGTCTATTAGCCAATTGATTGCCTTTCGTATTTGTGTGTATTTTCTTGTCAATCCCAAATCGGCCAATTCTTGTAATTTTCTCGCAGTAACCGGCGTATGATCCTCCCACGAACCGTTTACTTGCTGATTTTCGAGGCGGCTTTCGATCAGTTGTTGTCTCAAAGCTTCATCCGAGTCTTCCGAAATGCAAAGAATCCGGCGTGACATCCATGCTTCCAGAGTTTTTCTATTCTTTAGAAATGCCCGAACATCATACTTCAGCGAGACATCCCGGTGTTTTTTAATTAGCTTAGTTATAAATCGTTCAGGGGTCGGATTGGTTTCGATTGTTCGTGAAATTTTGTATGTCGTCTCAATATCTAACCATCTCGCTTGCTCACCCTCTATCTCAGCTATCTCGACTTTTTTGATGGCCAATGCCTTGCCTCGCTCTATAAGACCAACTAAAGCATTTTTACCGATAGACAGTTTTTTGTGTACGTCTTCAGGCAGGAGGATGCTGTTTTTTTCGTCTATATTTATCCGTTTACCTTTTCCCGCTCCCGCAGAAAGAAGAATCTCAGATTTGGTATCCAAATTGAGCAATCGGTGTTTATTCAGCCCAAGATATTGCCGAGCCGACTTTCTCAGATTAATCCTACCATCTTTAGTCACCTTCACAAAGGACACGACTTGGGGAATAGCTTTTTCGCTTTTTGACATATCTTTATTATATGGCTTAGAGCCAAAGATCAGTTTTCCTTAGTTGTTCTCTCAGCAACGAACAATTCTCCTCTATACCATACATTGTATCTCTTTTCAATGAGGAGCAAATACCTGTCCAAATCAATAATTGCTCTGCAAATGTCGTTGTCAGCAGAATTGCGACATACTTCGAGGAATTCATCTGAGCTGCTAACGCTTCTCGCCGCTTCGCTTCTCGGGTAGTGCTCCTTCGAGTATTTATCTGAAAAATAAAAG
>CAZVUF010000403.1:0-1577 GCA_964629355.1 uncultured Pirellulales bacterium
GCCGCACTTTTCGCCGGCCTCCTTGATGCAGGAGCGAACCAGATATGCGACGGTTGTCTTCCCATTCGTGCCGGTGACGGCGAGATTCGTTAGTTGCGTGGCCGGATTATCTGCCCTTGCCTGTGCCAGAGCTGCTGCCGCTTCTGCGGATTCGTCGACTAAAATAATCTCACACTTCTTCTGTCCTCTGTCCTCTGTCTTCCGTCCTCTGTTCCGCTGGCAGACAATGTATTCAGCTCCGTTGGCAATGGCCTGTTCGATAAAGTCGTGCCCGTCGTAAACAGTGCCCTTAACGGCCACGAATATATCGCCTGCTTTTACAATTCGCGAGTCGGTGCGGATATGTGGAGCTTCTTTTGACCGGACCAGTGCTAATAGTTTATTGAATGTCATAGTCTATTTTTTTAGTCCATCATGTTGCGATGGACGTATTAATATTAAATCGAATTTATTGACTTTCTGCTATTTTAGGCCGACTTATTAAATAATGCAACCGGCACGCTCAGGAGGGTGGAAAAATACGGAGCCGGCGATAAAATCAAATGGCGGCTTAAAGATAATTTTAAATTATATTATGGTCAAAGATTATAGTTGGCTTATAATCGTTTGTGATACCAGTTCTTGAGAAAGGAATTTGACCATGAAAACCAGGTGTCTTATTGGGATTTTTTTTATATTGGTGGTTGTGGCCGCAGCGGGTTGCAGCAAAAAATCCCAGCCTCAGGAGGAGGAATCTCAGCCGCAGACGAATGCTTCGGATCAATCGACATCCGGGCAGACTATATCAAACAAATCCGCAACAAGAGAGCCGGAGACAGTCAAGTCTGAACTGCAGGTACAAGAGCTTGTATTGGTCGGAGCGGAATTCGGGCAGACCCAGCCGGAGGAAACCGAGTATTTTGCCATCTTGATGGAGGGAAAAAAGGTCGGCCACGCTATACAAAACCGCGTTGTCAACGATTCTGAAGTTACTACCTCTACCGAGTTGGAGATTACTTTGAGTCGAACGGGAATACCGGTCGGCATACAGACCAAAGCGAAAACCATCGAAACTATCGACGGCAAGCCAATTGGCTTTGAGCTTGAACAGGTGATTGGATATATAGTGTCCAAAGCAGAGGGAACGGTCAGCGAGAATGGGAAGGTGCAGGTAGCTGCCGGCCAGCAGAGAACAGAATTTGATTGGCCCGCTGGTGCGGTGATGGCCGAAGGGATGCGATTACTGCACTACAAAAATGGTCTCAAAGAAGGCACAAAATACATCGCAAAATTATTTGATCCAAGTGTGATGCAGGTTGTCGATGTCGAGGTAGAAGTGGGCCCGAAACAAACTGTCGACCTGCTGGGTCGCGTAGTGGCATTAACTTTGGTGCAGAGCACCGTTCGTTCTCCGCAGTTTGGTCTGTTGAGCATCGACGAATATTATGATGACAAGCTGCTGCTTCAAAAAAGCATTATGCCGTTAATGGGGATGACAATTGAGCAAGTGGCCTGTACTAAAGAGTTTGCGCTTGGCCAAAATGATGTGCTCGAAGTGGTGGACAAGATGTTTATGGCCAGTCCTGAGCCACTGGATG
>CAZVUF010000404.1:0-621 GCA_964629355.1 uncultured Pirellulales bacterium
CACCCCCCAGCCCCATATTCGCTAAGGCCAGCTTTTAGTTCTGGATATTCTTTGTGAAGGTTATCAAACCATGTGGTATATTTATCAAACCGGTCATAATACCAGCCAAAATACCAGTTCCAAGCGGCAACGTCTGTCACGAAATGCCTGTCTTGGGGCTGTGTATAATCAGCTTGCGTAGTCAAGCGATGGGGGTCGAGGTATTTGGCTGTTTCATGCAATACTTTTACATCTTCTGTAGGTATTGGTATTTCATTGTACATGCCCCAAAACAGAATAGAAGGGTGATTGTAGTTTTGTTTAATTAGTTCTATCAGTTGTTGCTTGCAATTCTGCAAATATTCGGGAACATCCACTCTGTAAGCAGGAGTATTAGGTATCTCCGCCCATACAACAAGACCATTTTTATCACACAAACTATATATTGTATCTGCCTGTTGATAATGCGCTAACCTAACACCATTAGCACCTACTTCCATAATCAACTCAATATCTCTTTCATGATTTTTGTCTGTCAATGCAGGACCCAATCCCTCCCATTCCTGATGCCGACAAACACCATACAAAGAATATGGTTTACCGTTTAGAATAAGCCCTTTATCTTTGTCCACCTCGAAAAAC
>CAZVUF010000404.1:632-1575 GCA_964629355.1 uncultured Pirellulales bacterium
GACCTAAAGGTTGCTCCACTTCATCTAATCTATTCCCCTCTTGGTCTTCTATGCAGACATTTAGTCTATACAGGTATGGGGCTTTTTGGGCATTCCACAGGTGGGGATTATCTATATGCATTTTTAGATTGCTTTGTGTCTTTTGTCCATTTTTAAGGACAATCTTTTCCTCCTCAGATGTAATTACTTCTCCCTTTTTGTCAAGGACTGTTGTCTTAACTAAAGCTTCAATCTGTGTATCCGAACCCTCAACATACATCCATCCAAACATTATCGAAGCACCACCACTATGTTGATAATACTCAATTTTAATGGACATCTCTTTCCCGGCTTGCAATCGGATTTCACCCCATTTTTCATAGGCAGGATGATCTCCCCAGTTATCAATGAGCCGTTTTTCATCTAAATAAAGACGTGAACCATCATCGCTTTTAAGAACAAATTTGTATAAACCTGTTTTTTCGGGAACAAACCTGCCTGTCCAAATAATTGAGAAGTTATTTTGGGA
This sequence comes from uncultured Pirellulales bacterium, assembly GCA_964629355.1. GTDB lineage: Bacteria > Planctomycetota > Phycisphaerae > Sedimentisphaerales > Anaerobacaceae > CAZVUF01. Next base: position 1,141 of record CAZVUF010000404.1, read on the forward strand.
AATATCATCAAAGGGGCCTTTGTTACTGTAATCAAAAAATATCTCATCGTCTATTCGAACATGTTTGGGTTTGCCTTTGAAATCAGGATTTGAAAAATATTCGCCTTGTAATCCATTGCCTTTTTTCCCTTTAGGAGGAAGAAGTTCGGACGATTTGGTGCGCATAAGGGGAATTAAACTATAATCTAACAGCGTCACTACTTCAACATCTGCCTCTTTCGCCGAGACATTAACAGGATGGATATATACACCACTTGAAGCATAGTCAAGTGGAGATATACATAGGTCGTCTGTACTGAATACGGTAACCGGACGATAAATACCTCCGAATAACGGATACAGGTCCGTACTTGAAGGCATTACGTCCACTTGGGCTGAATTGTCAACCTTGACCGAAATTCGATTAGTCTCACCACTGCGAACATATGGAGTTAT
>CAZVUF010000405.1:0-1568 GCA_964629355.1 uncultured Pirellulales bacterium
CTCCAGATTCTACCTTTGTTGACAGTTTCATCGGTATTAATCTCATCGATACGCCAGTAGTAGGTCTGATCAGCCACAAGATTTTCTGTAGGTGTATAGCTATTAGCATCCTGCTGCCCCCGATAAAGACCAGTGGTATCAGATGTATCGGCATTTCTAATAGCATCCGCATCTGTGCCAAAGTATACATCGTGCCGAGCTGCCTTTTCTCCAGGCGACCAGGTAAGGGGCATAAGGGACAACACTTTTTCTATATCCGTTACTACTCTATTAGCAGGACTCGGATTCCAGGCAAGTAGCGGGTCACCTCTCATAATCATAATAATCTCATCCTGAGTCAACACCTTGTTGTAGATACGGAAATCATCCAAAGAGCCACTAAAGGTTGCATCATTAGGCCACTGTGATCTACCGAGCCAGTTGTCGGTAGTCACGCCGAGATCACTCAGAACAGCCAATGGGGAGGTGCTGCCGACACTTTGGCCGTCAAGATAAATCTGCAAATTAGTGGGTTCTATTACTACAGCCACATGGTGCCAGCCAGTGGCAAGTGTGCCGCTGGTTGCATTAAGGTCAGTCGTTCCTTCTTCCTCGTCGATGATTCCCACGTGCAACGAGCCGGCCGTATCGAGGCGGGGACTCAGGTATGCGTAGTTGTTCGTATCCAGGCCGAAATTAAAAATGGGCCGCAATACTCCGCCTTCCGGATTAGTGAAATTCACCCATATCGCAAAGGTGGACCTGCGTAGCGTGCTAATAAGTTGTCCTACGGGCAAATCCACATAGTCATCAACACCGTCGAATTGAAGTGCACCTTCTATCTGGCCGTTCGCCCACTGAGTGCCATTCATCAAAGTGCCATGATAGTAATAGCCAGACGAATCGACAGCTCTTGTACCCTCATCTTCATCAAGCTGCCACCAGCCGACGAGATTTGGGTCGGCAATCGGTACAAAGGGCATCGTCCTGAAACTCCATACATCGCCTGTGATAGCCGTTGCATCAGCACCTCGCTCATCAATACGCCAATAATAGATTGTGTCGTATTCGAGGGTGCCAGGCTCGTAGGTTGTAGCGGTTTGAATTCTCTTATATGGCGGTGGGTCGGTCGTTCCGAAATATACATTGTGCAAATTCACATTGACGCCTGGACTCCAGGCGAGGTCAACATTGATGTCCACGTACTCGGCCCCATCAGGTGGACTGGGTTCATAAGCAGTCAACGGTTGGGCCCTAAAGCTCCAGACAGGCCCTCGCCACAATTGATTTGGATGAAGATCGTTGACTTCATCGACACGCCAGTAATAAGTCTTACCGAGTTCAATAGTCATAGTCCCGGTAGCAGGATAAGAGTCTTGGCTCTGACGACCTTTATAGATTACAGGCGTGGATATAGTAGCACTATTCACATCGTCAAAGGTTTCGCCAAAGTATACATCATGCGAAGCCGCATAAACTCCTGTGTCCCAATGAAGGGTTACTTCGGGTTCGCTAATGGTACTGCCATCAGCCGGCATAGGAATAGAGGCCATTTCAGGATTTGCCGCCTTCTTTATCTCAGCCAGTGA
>CAZVUF010000406.1:0-1555 GCA_964629355.1 uncultured Pirellulales bacterium
AAAATATCTTCCGGCTTCCAAAATCTCTGGTCTTGTCCGGGACATCTGAACATTTCTTTTTTCCTGCTTTTACGCACGAATCATTGTCAGCAACATTTTGAATTTTTCTTGTGCGGCCACTGCATGAGGGACATTGCCCGGCATTATGACAATCTGACCCGAAGCAACATCAACATCTTGGCCGCCTATGGTAAGGCGTGCCCTGCCATCAAGAATCTGAATAACCGCATCATAAGGCGCTGTATGCTCACTTAGCTTCTGCCCTTTATCAAAAGCAAAAAGCGTAATTGTCCCAGTCTGTTTATCCAATATAGTCTTGCTAACAATCGAATCTGCTGAATATTCTACTAATTTTTGTAGGCTTTGGGCTTTGCCTATACACGACTGCAACACACTCGCATTGTGCTCGTTGATGCTCATTTTGTTCTCCCTTTAGTGCGCTGCCCTCTAATCTTTGGCTCTTTTTGTCTTACTATTTTCTCAAGCGTAACGCTGCCAAGATAGCTGTTTATAGACCGTTCAAGCTCTACAAGTTTTGTTCTCACCTTACAGCTTTTTTGGTGCGGACAAATATCCTCACCTAATAAGCACCTACTCAGCAGAACTTTGCCCTGAATAGCCTCTATTATGTCCAGTAAACTTATCTTCGAGCGATCTCTGCTGAGCCTAAACCCGCCCTTCGGTCCCATACAACTCTCTACTAGTTTCGCGCTATGGAGCTTCTGAAGTAACTTGCAGGCAAGCTGGTATGGAATATCACCTTTTTGCGACACTTCTTTGGCTGAAACCAGTCCATCACTGTGATGTCTGGCTAAATAGACCATCGCGCGTAATGCGTAATCTGTATTTCGTCTGATTATATCCATCTACAATCGGAACTCAAAATGCTCAGTAGAAAACATCTGTTCAGAAATCGTCATTGCGAGCGAAGCGAAGCAATCTCAAACCTATCTTTGCTCTTTTCTCCTATCAGGTAAAAGATTGCCACGGCCCTTCGGGCCTCGCAATGAATTTCATTGAGGTTCCTACAAGGCAAACTTAAAATATATTATATTTTATATACGACTATATTAGTCCTACTTGTTCGTCTCGTCAACAGAAAAAATGAATTTTTTTAGAATTTCCTTAAAACCTTCAGGTATGCTACTTTTATTCCACTATCTTGATATCCCCGACAGCAGAGATGAGAATATGCTTTACTAAGCCCTTGATGGATGAAAAACGATATTTACTGAGTCCTTTTAAAACTACGTTTTCGCTACCAACAATGACCTCTATATCTTCATCGGGCTTTCTGGCGCGAATAATATTAGCTAATAAAAAGGCCTTTTCGAGTCCATCACCGGTTTGGTAATTTGCCACTTCGTCCGGCTGAGCCAGCCGTTTGCCGTCATAAATAGAGCTGTTTTTCATTTCTTTAAGCCACGTATAAACCCGCTCGACCGACATCTTCTCCACAGCCTGAATTGAGACCGGATTGCGTTCCACCGCTGCCTTTATAAAAGGAGTCCAATCACAGGTTTCCATGTCACGATAGGCATAAAAAGCAAGGTCA
>CAZVUF010000407.1:0-1544 GCA_964629355.1 uncultured Pirellulales bacterium
AAATTAGGATTTCTTCCGATTCTTCATCTTTGAAGGGGGAGTTGACCTCATCGACGTTCTTATTCACATCCCAACATGGCTGGAAAGTCTGACAGTTTTTATCGCGCTTTTGTATAGGCGGATTCGCTACGGTTATCCCTTTAGAAAAATACGCTTAACAAAAGGCAAATACGCGATAGTTGACCCGGAAGATTACGAGCATTTGAGCAGATACAAATGGCATGCCGTGCGAGGCAGTGAAACTTTTTACGCAGTCCGCATAGGCAGAGTCTCGGAGAAAAGAAGGGGCAAAAACATTTGGATGCACCGATTTATACTTGGACTCGATGAAGGTGTAATGTGCGACCATATCAATCATAACGGACTCGATAACAGAAGGGCGAATCTTCGGCCTGCAACGCACTCACAGAATATGTGCAACAGGCCCAAAACAAAATCGAAATGCTGGTCTAAATACAAGGGCGTTTCGTTTAGAACCAGACAACAAAAATGGGTGGCAGATATACAGGTGAATGGCAAACCTAAATTTTTAGGACATTTTGATAATGAAGTTGAAGCAGCTAAAGCCTACGACAGAGCGGCACGCAAGTATCACGGAAAGTACGCATTATTGAATTTTGAAAAAATGAAAACCCCCAAATTTATTTTGGGGGCTAAACATTGATATGTCAATATGCCAATAAATATATTAAATATGCAACATATCCACAAAGCAGTAACGACCCGCTGACTCGGCCAATAATGCGCTTGCCAATTATACCCAAGGCTGCAAAGCAAATGCTTACGATAATCATAATCCAGTAATCAACCGCCATCAGTCGCGGCCCGATAGTAAAAGGCCAAATCGTACCGGCTGTACCGGTGACCATAAGTGTGTTGAAGATGTTTGAACCAACTAAATTGCCGACTGAAAGGCTGTGCTGGCTTTTGATTGCAGCTACCACGCAGGTTGCAAGCTCCGGCAGAGAAGTGCCGATTGCAACAATGGTCAGGCCAATAACAGCATCGCTTAAGCCAACTCTCTTTCCAATAACAACCGCCCCACGTACAGCCAAATCCGCGCCAAGTGCAAGGCCAGCCAATCCGATGACAATAAAGAGCAAACATTTACTCGTCGCTCGTCTCTCCCCTCGACTCTGCTCGGGGCGGGCTTCACTCGTTGCTCGTTCTTCGTTGCCGGTGACTTTTTTCGCTGTAAGAACGGTAAACAGGATTAAAGCAACAAAGACACCCAAAAGCAACAAGCCCTCGGGTCTGGATAAGCTCAGGTTGTGCAGGATAGGCCAGAGTAAAAGCGCCATCAATATCATCACGGGTATTTCGCGCCACAGCGTAAGCTTGTCGATTTTAATTGGGCGAATAAGGGCGGAAATACCTCCTACAAGGGCCAGATTGGCGATGTTGGAGCCAAAAACATTGCCGATGGCAGTATCTCCCATGCCGCGTGCGACGGCTGCAATGCTGGCGGCGACCTCCGGCGCGGAAGTGCCCATAGCTACGATTGTCAGGCCGATGATGAGCGGGCTTACGCCGAGCCTTTCTGC
>CAZVUF010000408.1:0-1517 GCA_964629355.1 uncultured Pirellulales bacterium
CAGGTTTCGTTCTTGTCGGGATTTACCGATCTATCCATAGTTATTTGGTGATAAACACCGGGAGTGAAGACGAGATTTTCAGTTATGTCGATATTTGTTGAGATACCGAAGACCGCGTCCGTCCAATCGTGGTCTACTTTATACACAGGAGCGGGACTAATGCCATCGTTATAAACCAATTCTGAGTGTAAGTTCAGTGTTCTTTCTACGCCAGTGAAAGGACAGGTTACCGGCAGTCCATAATCAAGCATGAAAACGTGTGCCCAGCCCGAGGCTGTTCCTCCACTTGGAGATCTTGCTCCAACTAATGAATCGCTATTTGACGGCCACATTTTTATCAGGCAGTATGCCGGGACTAAACCTTTTACAGGCAGAATATTTGGCCAGGAAAAGATTGCGTTAATTTCCTGGAGGTCTATGCTTTTTGTCGTATTGGCGCTCATTTCCGGATAGTTGTAGTAAACATAATCTAACCTGTAATTGGTGGCGTATGGCTCGCCCTGAAATAGGCTTCCGGTGTAATAAACCGTATAATCCCAGCGCTCGCCGTTTTCAAACCCGCTTGAATTGGCCCTGTGTGCTACGGCATTGAATCCAAAACCGGTGCCGAACAAATCCAAATCAACAGATGGATGAATGGCACTTTTGTTATCATAAATATCGAAACCGCGCCAGATATATTTACTTGAGTATGTCACGTCAATCGAGCCATGCAGCTCGCGATCTTGAGCATATCCCAAGCTCACCGCGGCCAACAAAACTACGGCACTTACCAGAATTCCTTTCTTCATAACGATCTCCTTTCAAAAACAAAATCTTGTTTTCATAACTCTTCTCTATATATTTATGTCGAAGTTAAGGCAGAAATGAATAGTTTTACCATTTACCGGTTTTTCTCATTTCAGCCTTGGGCAAACTTTCAAGGTCTTTGAGATATTTTTTCATCTCTTCTTCCGGCAGCTCATAATCGATAAGCTTACCGGACAGATAAGCATCGTAGCCGCTAAGGTCCATTAAGCCGTGTCCGCTGTAATTGAACAATATTATTTTTTCTTTGCCTTCGTCTTTCGCGTTTTCGGCTTCTTCAATCACGGCTGCAAGTGCCTGGCTCGTTTCCGGAGCTGGGATGAATCCTTCCGTTCTGGACCACGTTAACGCGGCTTCGTATGACTGCAATTGATGGTACGCCCGCGGCTCCAGCAGGCCTTCCACGATTGACTGGCAAACCAGCGGCGCCATGCCGTGGTAACGCAGGCCGCCGGCGTGAATAGGCGGCGGCACAAAAGCATGTCCCAGCGTGTGCATCGCCAGGAGCGGCGTCGTACATGCTGTATCACCAAAATCATAAGCAAAAGGTCCACGGGTCATAGTCGGGCAAGCCGTCGGCTCGACCGGAACAATTTTAATATCGGCGCCATTGATCTTATCAGCAACAAATGGGAACGACAAACCTGCAAAGTTACTGCCGCCTCCTGCGCAGCCAATAACTATATCCGGTAGCTTTTCGCCAATTTTTT
>CAZVUF010000409.1:0-1512 GCA_964629355.1 uncultured Pirellulales bacterium
AGTGTAGCTCAGTCGGTAGAGCAACGGCCTTTTAAGCCGTAGGTCTTGGGTTCGAATCCCAACACTCTCATTTGTTTTCCTACCTTAATATCTGATATTACCTTTTCAAAGTGATGAGTTGATCACGAAGTGGATTTGCCTTCAAATATGCTGCCGAGGGTCAACGCATCGGGGCTGCAGCGTGTGCATTCGAGGCAGCGGACACATCGCAAGTTATTAGGACTTCTTTCCGGCTCTACTCCGTATTCGCATAATTTATGGCACTGCTCACAGTTAATGCATTTGGCCGGATTGAACCGCAGGAAAAAGGCAGAGACGCGATTGAAAAGAGAGAATATCGCCCCAAGCGGGCATAGTATCCTGCACCACGGCCTTTTAATAAAGAAAATACCGATCAAGAACAGGACGAGAATCGTCAGCTTCACTGCATTCGGCCATACAACTTCTTTGCTGGCAATCGCCTGGCCGGCCATGTTGGGTACTGCCGCTTCCAATGCACCCGCAGGGCAAATACGGCAGATAAAAAGCGGATGTGCCTCACCGAAAAGATATGGAATAACTAATACAGCGCCGAGCAGAACGACATAGCGTAGATGTCCGGTCCACTTGGGCAGGTCAAATTTGGGAGTTGGAACCTTAGCAGCCAAATCCTGCAACCAGCCGAACGGACAAATCCAGCCACAAATAAGTGTGCCGAATAAGGCACCTACTGCGATTAATAAACCGATTGCAACAAAAGGAAAAATATGTAGAGCCCCGAATTGAGCAATGACGCCGATCGGGCAGGCGAAGGTTGCAAGTGGACAGGCATAGCAATGGAAAACCGGTGCGCACATCGTGTGTAATCGCAGATTTAATGGATCAAGCCAAACTAAGAGAAAGGCTGATTGTACCCATATTCTCCACGGAATCAGTTTAGAGACCAGAGAGTTTAATGTAGTTTTTTTGACCATGGCCACCACGGTCGACTTTTAACCCCCTCAGGTTGGGCAGGCCTGTGGGGCCTGGCCGGTGTATGTTTGTATAATTTTACCTGACTCATCTCGCTTTACGCCGCCTACGGAAACCTCTTTAATAAGTGAACCTTCAGACTTAGCAAGCGTTGCCGAATCGTTCGCTTGTTGTGCTGAGATGTTTGTTGAGTGTGAAAATAAGCCGTAAATAAGCAGCGCTATTCCAATCGAAAACAACAGACAAAAAACAACGATTTTTCCTTTTTGTGACGACATAAACTTATCTGTTAATACAACAGTTTGACCTTTTCGGTTCAGCTAAAAATGGCGGAGGCGAATGGGAATCGAACCCACCCAGGACCTTATCAGCCCCGCACTGGTTTTGAAGACCAGGAGCACCACCAGGCACCTGTCACCTCCATCTATACCTTGTTTATTATTGAATATCATAGTATATAATCCGCTTCATCCTGTCAATGAGCTCGTCCTGCTCGGAGGACGGATGATCGAACTCTATTTTCTGTAATCTGTCTTCCGTCATCTGTCTTCTGAAATTGGC
>CAZVUF010000410.1:0-1500 GCA_964629355.1 uncultured Pirellulales bacterium
GATTTCTAATCCGCCGCGCTTCTGGTTTAAAGCAGAAGATAACATCGCACTTCTTAAAGTAACAACATATGATGAATGGTGGAAAAATGTTGGAAAGAAGACCCGCAACATGGTTCGTAAAGCTGAAAAAAACGGCGTGAAAATTGAGGTTACTGAACCCAGCGCAAAACTGGCGGATGGCACATGGAAAATCTATAACGAAACACCGATAAGGCAAGATAGAGCTTTTCCGCATTATGGAGTATCGGCGCAGAATGTGAGCCGAAGCCTGTTTTCGGCGAAAAACAGCACTTTCATAGGGGCATTTTTGAACGATGAGCTTGCAGGCTTTATACAACTTGACCATGGTCACGAAATAACAATTATCTCTCAGATACTTTCTTTACAAAAACATTCTGACAAAGCAGTGAATAATGCGCTAATCGCTAAGGCAGTAAAAGTTTGCGCAAATAAAAAAAATGGATGGCTCATGTACGGAAGAATGGGAAACCACCCATCTTTGGACAGGTTCAAACAGAGCAATGGCTTCACCAGATTTCCCTTAAGTCGATACTATATACCTATAACAAACAGAGGTAGGATTGCCATAAAAATCGGATTGCACAGAGAGATTAAAGATGCTCTTCCTCAATCGATAAATCATCGTCTCATTCCGCTTCATAATTGGATAAGCAGAAATAAGATGCGCATAAAACTACGCTTACATCCCTAAACGTTTTTTCAACCATTTTAGAGTTTTATACGTTGAAAACTCAAATTAAGGATAAAATACAACACGCTTCAGCTAAACAAATTAATTAGTTACATAGCATTATGCAATGAACCTAAAGGTGTCACAGTGGCAAAAAAAGAGATTAGGCTGCAATATTCAGGCTACGTCATATTCGCCTCCAGATTAATCAGCGTGGCAACTGGGCTGATTTTTCAATTCATGCTGGGGCGAGCAATTGCAGAGACTAGCCCAGATTACGCCATATGGGGTAACATTAACACCGTTCTGCCGTACTTCACACTGCTGGCTGGAGTCGTGCCTTTCTGGGTCATGCGATGCGTCGCAAGAGGGAAAGAAGGAGCAACCAAAACTGGACTCGCCATAAATTCGCTTTTTTCCTTAATAGCCACAGCTGCGTATATTGTCATTATCCCGCTTATCCTGCCTTCGCTTCTTTCCGAAGCAGGGGTATCTAATCCTGCAGTGTATTTGCCTTTTTACCTTATAGTTTCGATTGAGATAATTGAACTGTATTTAATAGGAGTCTTTGAGCCGTGCCTTCAAGCACAGACGCCGCAATCAGTAGGCTACGGTTTGCTTCTGCAACAAGTAGTCAGGGTCATTTTAGGCTACGTAATAATTATTCAGCTAGGTCAGCCTCTCCAAGGAGCTGTGGTAAGCACCATAATTGCATTCTCTTTCCAAGTGGTCTATTACTTCAAACTATTTAGGAGCGAATTGAAACAGCGCATTCAATGGGGGTATGTAAAAGAGTGGCTTAAAGGTTC